>NZ_JBEYFS010000172.1:0-26753 GCF_040634475.1 Streptomyces sp. NPDC007095 | reverse complement strand
TGCTTTCTATCTTTTTTTTTTTTTTTGTGGTTTTTTTTTTGTTGTTTGCCGCCCGGTGGGGGGGGCGCGGGGCGCCCCGGGCCGGCCGCGCCCCCCCCCCACGGCGGGGTCCCCGGCATCCTCGTACCCCCGGAGAACCCGGCGGCGCTCGCCGCGGAACTGCGCGGCTGGTTCGGCGAGGCCGATGTGCGCCGCCGGCTGAAGGCCGCCGCGCGCAGTCGCCGGGCCGCGCTGGACGGCTGGGCGACCACCGCCCGCAGCCTGGCCGGTGTGCTGGGACGTCTTCCGCAGCAGCCTCGGAGGGCGGCATGAGTATGACTGCGACTCCGTCGGGAGTTCCGGATCAGGGCGTGTCGGAGGTGGGCGTGCAGGGTGGTGTGTCCGGGGTTCCGGGGCAGCGCGCGAGCGCGCCCGACGACGACGTGCCCCGCTACGCCCCCCAGTGGCTCCAGTTGCGGGAGCCGGCGGACGCCGCCGCGCGGGCGCCCGAACTGCTCGACCCGCTGCGCATCCGGCTGGCGAACCGGCCGGGCCGCGGCGGCGACCTGGTGATCCACGACCTCGGCTGCGGCACCGGCTCCATGGGCCGGTGGCTCGCCCCCCGGCTCGACGGCGCCCAGCACTGGATCCTGCACGACCGGGACCCGTATCTGCTGCACTTCGCGACCGTGGGCGCACCGCACGCGGCCGCCGACGGCAGCCGGGTCACGGTCACCACCCAGCGCGGTGACATCGGCCGACTGACCGCGGACGCGCTGACCGGGGCGTCACTGGTGACGGCGTCCGCCCTGCTCGACGTGCTGACCCGCGAGGAGATCGACCGGCTCGCGGCGGCCTGCGCGGGCGCCGGGGTGCCGGCCCTGCTCACGCTCTCCGTCGTGGGGCGTGTCGAGTTCACACCGGCCGATCCGCTGGACGCCGAGTTCATCGAGGCGTTCAACGCCCACCAGCGGCGCGGGGAACTGCTCGGCCCCGACGCGATCACGGCGGCCTGCGAGGCCTTCGACCGGCACGGCGCGACCGTACGGGTGCATCCGAGCCCCTGGCGGCTCGGCGCCGACGAGGCCGACCTCACGGCGGAGTGGCTGCGCGGCTGGGTCGGTGCGGCCGTCGAGGAGCGGCCCGCGCTGGCCACCCGTGCAGAGTCGTATCTGCAGTCCCGCCTCGCCGCCTGCGCCGCGGGTGAGCTGCGCGTACGGGTCCACCACAGCGACGTACTGGCGCTGCCGCGGCCGACGGGCGGTGCGGTGTGAGCGCCGGGGCGGGGACGGCGGAGGCGGTCGGCGTGGACGCCGGCGCGTCCCGCCCGCGCGGTGCGGCGATCGCCGTCCGGGTCCACACCGACGCGGACCCGGTCCCGGTGCGCGACGACGTGAGTCCGGCGCACACGGCACCGACCGGTGGCGAGACGGGTGAGCCGCACTCTGAGGGTGAGCCGCACGCCGAGGGCGAGTCGAACGTGATGCCGGCCCGCGGCGTGACGGAGCTCCTCCGTCCCCGCCCCGCCGCGGAAGCCGACCGCGGCAGGCTCGCCGTCATACCGCCCCCCGGCGGCGGGCGGGACGCGGCCGCCGCGGTACACGTCGACGTCGAGACGTCCCCGGTCCGGCAGGAAGCCGAAGCGACCCCCGTCCGACGCAAGGGGGGCGCGCTGCGCACGCACATCGGTTCCGTCGCCGGTGTCCTCATCCTCGGTGTGCTGCTCTGGCGGCTCGGTACCGGCGTCTTCCTGGACGGGCTGCGGCGGGTCGACGGCCCGACCCTGCTGGCAGGGCTTGGACTCGGTCTGCTGACCACCGTGTTCAGCGCCTGGCGCTGGTGTCTGGTGGCACGTGGGCTGCGGATCCGGCTGCCGCTGGGCGGCGCCGTCGCGGACTACTACCGCGCGCTGTTCCTGAACGCGGCGCTGCCCGGCGGTGTCCTCGGCGATGTGCACCGCGCCGTACGACACGGCCAGAGCACCGGGGACGTCGGCCGCGGCGTACGCGCCGTGGTCCTCGAACGGACCGCGGGCCAGGCGGTCTTGGTGGCTGTCGGAGCGGTGGTCCTGCTGACTCTGCCGTCACCGGTCCTCACGGACGCCCGCCACCTCGCCCTGATCCTGGCCATCGTCTCGGTGTGCGGGGTCGTCGTGACGGCAGGCGCGGTCCGCAGGGGCAGAACTTCGTCCGGCTCGTCCCGGCGCTACGGAGCCGTCCGCGCCGCGCTCACCGAGGCGCGCGGCGCGCTGCTCGCCCGCGGCAACTGGCCGGGCGTGCTCATCTCGTCGGTCGTGGTGCTGGCGGGACATCTGGCGATGTTCCTGCTCGCCGCCCGCGTCGCCGGATCCCACGCCTCCGCCACCGTACTGCTGCCGCTCGCCCTGCTGGCCCTGCTCGCCATGGGCCTGCCGCTGAACATCGGCGGCTGGGGCCCCAGGGAAGGCGTCATGGCCTGGGCCTTCGGCGCCGCCGGGCTGGGCGCCGGTATGGGCCTGAGCGTCGCGGTGATCTACGGAGTGCTCAGCTTCGCCGCCGCGCTGCCCGGCGTCGTGGTCCTGGTCGTCCGGTGGTTCGCGGCGCTGCGGCGCCCCCGGCAGGAGAACGCAGGAGGGCACGATCAATGCCGAGCGTCAGAGACCGCCGAAGTTCACACTCCGGAAGTCCCCTTGACCGGGGCCGCGTCGGAGGCGGTGGGCAGCGTCTTCGCCGTCACCAAGGAGAAGTACGCCCCGAAGGCCTCGGTCAGCCCGGCCAGGAGCTCCTTCCCCTTCTCGGCGGACGCCTTCGAAGGACGGCCGATGACGCCGGACTCGGTATAGCCGGCCATTCCGAGGGTGAGCAGATGACGCCGGTCGTCCGCGACGAAATCAGAGGTCTCGTAACCGGGCCGGACCAATTCAGGATGCGTGTGCAGAAGAATGGAGGTCTCGATTTCACCGGCGTGCATGTCGGTGAGCAACGAGGTCTCCACGCCTGCCCGTTCCAGCGCCGCCTCCCAGTCCTCCATGGCCGGGAAAAGCGCCATACGCGTACCGGTGCCGACGGATTCCTGAACCACATTGCCCAGCACGTAATTCCCGCCGTGCCCGTTGACCAGCACCAGGGTGTCGACGCCGGAATGGCGCAGCGATGCGGCTATGTCCCGTACCACCGCGTGCAGCGTGACGGCGGAAATGCTGACGGTACCCGGCCAGGCCGCGTGCTCGTGCGAGCAGGAGATCGTCACCGGAGGGAGGAGATGGACCGGATGAGCGGCGGCGATGCGTTCCGCGACGGCGCACGCGACCAGGGTGTCTGTCGCCAACGGAAGATAGGCACCGTGCTGTTCGAAACTCCCGACGGGAAGCACGGCGACCTCACGGGCGACACCGGCCCCCCGCTCGCGCACATCCTCCGTGGTGTCCGCCGGCAACAGACCGGATACCGCCGAGCGCGTTCCCGAACCACTCATGTTTCACGGCCTTTCGACTCTGCTTTCGACTCTGCTTAGGAACCAGATCATGACAGATAACTTTGGAGCACTCGCCGGGACCGCACGCCTCACTGGTGTCGAACGAGTCGTCAATGCCCCTTTGCCCACCGTGTACGGCGACTTCCAGGCGGTCGGCTTCCTGGATCACGATCGCGGAGAGGAGCAAGTGGCCCTGGTTTACGGCGAGGTCGGCAACCTCAGCAAGAGCGGGGAAGGCGCCACGAAGGAGGGCATCCTCACCCGGCTCCATTCGGAGTGCCTCACCGGGGACGCCTTCGGCTCCACCCACTGCGAGTGCGGCGACCAGCTCGCCGCCGCGCTGCGCGCCATCGTC
Organism: Streptomyces sp. NPDC007095; assembly: GCF_040634475.1. Classification (NCBI taxonomy): domain Bacteria; kingdom Bacillati; phylum Actinomycetota; class Actinomycetes; order Kitasatosporales; family Streptomycetaceae; genus Streptomyces; species Streptomyces sp. NPDC007095. The sequence goes on along the minus strand of NZ_JBEYFS010000172.1, from coordinate 22,966 downwards.
GCGGAGGGCCGTGGCGTCCTCGTGTACCTCCGCGGCCACGAGGGCCGCGGCATCGGCCTGCTCGCCAAGCTGCAGGCGATGAAGCTCCAGTCGGAGGGCCTCGACACCGTCGAGGCGAACGTCGCCCTCGGCCTCCCGGTCGACGCCCGTGACTACCGGGTCGCGGCGGACATCCTGCACGACCTCGGCGTCCGCTCCGTACGCCTCCTCTCGAACAACCCGCGCAAGCGGGAGTCGCTCCAGCGCAACGGCATCAAGGTCACCGAGCAGGTCCCGCTGCTCATACCGCCGTGCCCGCAGAACATCACCTATCTGCGCACCAAGCGGGAGCGCCTCGACCACTTCCTGCCGCACCTGGACGTGGTGGTCTCGCACTCCTCCTGAGCGCGGGCGCCCGAGGACGTCACCCGGAGGCGTCGGCTGTGGTGAGAGAGGTGCACGCGGGGAAAGGTACAAGGAATGACCGACGACGTCCTGTACCTCTCCCGGGACCGGGTGACGGAGCTGTTGGACACCGATGCGGCGATCGCCTCGCAGCGCGCGGCGTTCACCGCCCTCGGTGACGGCACCGCCGAGCTCCCCGGCAAGATCATGCACCCCAGCCGATTCGACGACAGTGTCGTCTTCGCCTACCTCGCCCGGCTGTCCGCGGACACCGGGGCCGTCGCCAAGTTCGGCAGCATCAACCCGGCCAACACGGCGGCCGGGCTGCCCACGGTGCACGCCGTGATCAACGCGCTCGATCCGGTGACCGGGCGACTCGCCGCCGTCATGGACGGTACGGCGGTCACGACCCTGCGCACCGCCGCGGCCAGCGCCGTCGCTCTCGACGCGCTGGCCACCGCCGACAGCGCGGAGCTGGGCCTTCTCGGCTCCGGCACCCAGGCCCTCGCCCACGCACGGGCGGTCGCCCGGGTGCGGGACCTCAGGTCCGTACGGGTGTGGAGCCCGAACCCGGCCCGACGGGCGCGGGCGGCGCGGCGCCTCGCGACGGAACTCGGGGTCGCGACCAAGGCCGTCGACACGGCGGAGGAAGCCGTCGCGGGCCTGCCCATGGTCGCCGCCTGCACGCTCAGCAGCACACCCGTCGTACGGGGCGCGTGGCTGGCGCCCGGGTGCACGGTCGTGAGCGTCGGCTCCTTCGAGCCCACCCGCAGCGAGGTCGACACGGAGGTCGTACGGCGGGCGGCGGCGGTCGTGGTCGACGACCCGGAGACGGCGGCGGAGCACGCCGGACCGATCGTGGACGCGCTGCGGGACGGAGTACTCACCCGCGCCGACCTGATCCCGCTCGGCGGCGTCCTCACCGGCCGCCACCCGGCCCGCACCCAAGGGGACGACATCGTCTTCTACAACAGCGTCGGGCTGGGCATCCAGGACGCCGCCGCGGCCTGGGCCGTGATCGAGGCCGCTCGTGCCGGGCAGGCGCACCGGTGACCGGGAGCGCGCGGGTCGTCGTCATCGGCGGCGGGGTGATGGGCACGAGCATCGCCTACCACCTGGCCCGGGCGGGTGTGCCGGACGTGGTGCTCGTCGAGCGCGACGAACTCGCCTCCGGTTCCACCTCGCGGGCCGCGGGCGGGGTCCGGGCGCAGTTCTCCGACGAGCTGAACATCCAGCTGGGTGCCCGGAGTCTGGAGGCGTTCGCCCGTTTCGGTGAGGAGCTGGGCCAGGACATCGGGCTGCACCAGGTCGGCTATCTGTTCCTGCTCTCCACGCCCGAGGAGGTCGCCGCCTTCGAGGACGGCGTACGGCTGCAGAACGCGCTCGGGGTGCCCAGCCGCCTGATCGACCCGGCCGAGGCGCGGCGGCTCTCCCCGCTGATCACCACCGACGGGCTGCTGGCGGCGGCCTTCTCCCCGGACGACGGTCACTGCACGCCCGAGTCCGTCGTCCAGGGCTACGCGGCCGGGGCCCGCCGGCATGGCGCGACCCTGCTGCGGCATCGCGAGGTCACCGGCATCGAGACCCGCGGCGACGAGATCACCGCGGTCGTCACCAGCCAGGGGCGGATCGCCACCGACACGGTCGTCTGCGCAGCCGGTGCCTGGTCGCGGGCGGTCGGCGCGATGGTGGGCGTGGACCTGCCGGTGGACCCGCTGCGCCGCCAGATCGCCGTCACCGAAGCCGTCCCGGGCCTGTCGCCGGACCTCCCCATGACCATCGACTTCACCACCAGCCTCTACTTCCACACCGAGGGCCCCGGCCTCCTCCTCGGCATGTCCGACCCCGACGAGATCCCCGGCTTCGCCACCACCACCCACGACCGCTGGATCCCCCGCCTGTCCGAGGCGATGGAGCGCCGCGCCCCGGCCTTGCTCGACCTGCGCAGGACGGGCGGCTGGGCGGGCCTGTACGAGATCACCCCGGACCACAACGCCCTGATCGGCGAGGCGCGTTCGTGCTCACGCTTCCTGTACGCGACCGGGTTCTCGGGTCACGGCTTCCTCCAGGGGCCGGCGGTCGGCGAGGTGATCCGAGATCTGTACCTGGGCCGCGTACCCTTCGTCGACATCATCCCCCTGAGCGTCGAGCGCTTCACCGCCGACGCCCCGCGCCCGGAGGTCAACCTCGTATGACCGAGCTCCACTTGTGGCTGCGCCACGAGATCCGTACGACCGAACGGCGTACCCCGATCGTGCCCTCGGACGCCCGACGGCTCGTCGAGAGCGGCGTGACGCTCACGGTCGAGGAGTCGCCCCAGCGGGTCTTCCCCATCGAGGCGTACGAGGACGCCGAGTGCCGGGTCGCGAAGGCAGGCTCCTGGGTGTCGGCGCCGCCGGACGCCGTAGTCGTGGGCCTGAAGGAACTTCCCGACGGGCCCCCCGAACTGACACACCGCCATGTCTTTTTCGGGCATGCCTACAAGCGGCAGCCCGGGGCAGCCGCTCTGCTCCACAGGTTCCTCGCCGGGGGCGGGGCCCTGCTGGACATCGAGTACCTGGTGCACGACGACGGGCGCAGGCTCGCCGCGTTCGGCTACTGGGCCGGGTACCTGGGCGCCGCCCTGGCGGTGCTGCACCACCGGGGCAGCCTCAAGGCCCCCTTGCGGCCCACCTCGAAGGAGGACCTGGACGCCGAACTCGCCTCCGAGAAGGGCGAGTTGCGAGCCCTCGTCATCGGCGCGCTCGGCCGCAGCGGCCGGGGTGCCCGGGTGGCGCTGGGCGTGGCCGGGGTCGAGCCCACCAGCTGGGACCTCGCCGAGACCCGTGAGCTGGACCGACCTGCGCTGCTGGCACACGAGTTGATGGTCAACACCGTGCTCACCACCCGGCCGATCCCGCCCTTCCTCACGGACGAGGACCTCGACGCGCCCGGCCGTCGGCTGCGCACCCTGTGCGACGTCACCTGCGACGTCGGCTCCCCCCTGAACGTGCTGCCGATCTACGACACCACGACGGACTGGACGCACCCCGCCCGCCGCATCCGCGAGCGGCCCGCCCTCGACCTGATCGCCATCGACAATCTGCCGTCGCTGCTGCCGCTGGAGGCGAGCGTCGACTTCTCGGCGGCGCTGCTGCCCCAGCTGCTGGAGTTCGGGGTCGACGGGCCGTGGGGGCGCTGCCTGGACCGCTTCCACGAGGCGTGCCGCGCCCTGGAAGCCGGGGAAACCGGGGAAGCCGGGGAAACCGGGGAAACCGAGAAGACACAGGAAGGGGAGTCGCGTGATGTCTGAGGTGACGGCCGCGAGCGGCACCGTCCACTGGATCGGCGCGGGCCTGTCCACCGGCAGCGGTCTCGCCGCGACCTGCGACGCCGCCGACCGCGTACGCCTGTGGCACCGCACCGAAGAGCGCGCCGCGCGCAGCCTGGAGGTGCTGGGCCTGACCGGGCGGGCCGAGCCCCGCGCGTACACCCTGGAGGCGCTCGCCGCCGAGCTCGCCCCCGGAGACGTCGTCGTCTCCATGCTGCCCGCTCCCGAACACGCCCCGCTGCTCGGCGTCTGCGTCGAGCGCGGCGCCCACTTCGCCTGCTCCAGCTATGTCTCGGACGCGGTCCTCGACCAGGTGCCCGCGGCCGAGGCGGCGGGAGTGGTGGTACTGACCGAGTGCGGGCTCGACCCGGGCATCGACCACCTCTTCGCGCACAGTCTGATCGCCCGGGCCGAAGCCGAGATCGGCGCCGAGTCGGCCGCCTCGTACCGCCTCAGCTCGTACTGCGGCGGCATCCCCGCCGTGCCCAACGACTTCAAGTACCGCTTCAGCTGGGCACCCGTGGGCGTGCTCAACGCTCTCCGCTCGCCCGCCCGTTATGTCGAGGACGGCACCGAGACCACCGCCGACCGCCCCTGGGAGGCCACCCGCCCCCACCTGATCGACGGCGAGACCTTCGAGGTCTACCCCAACCGCGACAGCGTGCCCTTCGTCGAGCAGTACGGGATTCCCGGCACCTGGAAGCCGGAGACCTTCGTGCGCGGCACCCTGCGCCTCGACGGCTGGCAGCGGGCCTGGGACGCGGTCTTCGAGGAGCTGAAGGCGGGCGACGACCGGCGGATCACCGCCCTCGCCCAGGAACTGGCGAAGACCTATCCGACCACCGACGCGGACCGTGACCGGGTCGTCCTGGCCGTCTCCCTCGACGTCCGCGGCGACTCCGGCGCGGCCTGGTCGGGGCGCTATCTCCTCGATCTCGTGGGCACCGCCGAGGAAAGCGCCATGGCCCGCTGTGTCTCCCGCACGCTCGCCCTCGGAGTCCGCCACATCCTGGACGGTTCGCTTCCGCCGGGCCTCGGCCGCGCCGCGGAGACGCCGCGGCGGTCCGAGCAATGGCTGGCGGAACTGGCCAGGGAGAAAGTGCCCTTCACCCTGCACGCGGGGTAGCCGGGCTCAGCCGAGCACCGCCTCGTGCACGAGCCGCTTGAGCTCGGGATAGATCGAGTGGGACGAGGTCGGGCGGACCTGGGTGTAGAACTGCACGGTCAGGTCGTGGCGCGGGTCGACCCAGAAGGTCGTGCTGGCGACCCCGCTCCAGCCGAACGCGCCCTCGCTGGACGGCGACCGGGTGATCTCGGGGTCCACCACGACGGAGACCCCGAGCCCGAAGCCGAGCCCCGCGTTGCCGGGTTCCCGGTGCAGCGCGCTGCCGAAGGTGCGGCGGTCTGCCCCGCCCGGGAGGTGATTGGCGGCCATCGTGTCCACGGTCTCCGGCTTCAGCAGCCGGGCCCCGTCGAGTTCGCCGCGGCGGCGGAGCATCTCCATGAAGCGGTGGTAGTCGTGCGCGGAGGCCACCATGCCGCCGCTCCCGGAGAGGAAACGCGGGCGACCGTGCAGCGGGAGCCCGGCGATCGGGGTGATGCGGCCCTCGGCGTCCTCCCCGTAGAGTTCGGCGAGCCGCCCGGCCTGCTCGTCGGTGACGCAGAACCCGGCGTCCGCCATCCCCAGCGGCCCGAAGATCCGCTCGGCGAGGAACTCGTCGAGGTCCTGCCCCGACACCACTTCGATCAGGCGGCCGAGCACATTGGTGGAGACCGAGTAGTTCCACTCGGTGCCCGGCTCGAACTGCAGAGGCAGCCCGGCGTACACGTCGCAGGTGCCGGCCAGGTCCGAGCCCGGCGCCACCGACGACTCCAGACCGGCGTCGCGGTAGAGCGCGTCGACGGGGTGGGAGTGGTAGAAGCCGAAGGTCAGACCCGAGGTGTGGGTCAACAGGTGCCGGATCAGGAGGGGTCGCTCGGCCGGGCGCGTCTTCATGCCGGCACCGGACCCGCTGACGTGCACCCGGGGATCGGCGAAGGCGGGAAGGAAACGGGCGACGGGGTCGTCGAGCCGGAAGCGTCCCTCCTCCACGAGCATCAGCGCGGCGACCGAGGTGACCGGCTTCGTCATCGAGTAGATCCGCCACAAGGTGTCGGTCTCGACAGGGAGTCGGGCATCGAGGTCGCGGTGGCCGTACGTGGTGAGGTGCGCGACCCGGCCGTGCCGGGACACGGACACGAGGTAGCCGGGCAGCCGGAGGTCGTCGACGAGGTGGGAGAAGTGCTGGTCCAGGCGGGCCAGCGCCTTCGGATCAAGGCCGGCCTCGCGCGGCTCGACCTCTTGTCGCAGATGTCCCATGGTTCTCCTCCGGACTGCGGCTCGCGGACTCGCTCGTCCTCATCGTCTCGCTCGTCCTCATCGTCTCGTACGGACTTCGCGGGCGGCGTCGCCGGGTGGGTGACCGGCGGGTCGCCGCTCGGTGACCGGCGCTTCGCCGCGGCCCGGGAGCCGCAGCGCCGACAGTGCGCCGACCGCCGTGAGGGCCGCGAGGACGGTCAGCGCGGGGCCCATGTCGACGCCGGCCAGGCCGACCAGCGTGGTCGCCACGGCCACCCCCACCGTCGGTCCGATGTTCATCGCGGTCTGCTGGAGCCCGCCCGCCACCCCGGCCGTCCCGGCGGACGCGGACCGCACGACGACGGCCGTCGCGCTCACCATCACCGCGACGAACCCCGCGCCCAGGAGCAGGACCCCCTGGGCGACCCGCAGTCCGGTCACCCAGCCGATGTCGGGAGCCAGACCGATCCCCGCCGACGCCGCCCCGAACCCCACCGTTCCCACGGCGAAGACCTGTTGGTGGCCGTACCGGTCCCCGAGTCGCCCCGCGAACACCAACAGACCGGCCACCGCGATGAGATAGCCGGTACTGGTCCACTGCACCTGTGCGAACGAGGCGTCCAGGTCGCGCCGCAGCGTGGGCTGAGCGACGGTGAGGACGGTTCCGTCCAGCGCGACGATGACGGCCCCGACGACGCTGTTGGCCAGCGTGAGACGGCGCCGCGCCGAGGGGTTCACCGGGCCTCCGGCCCGAGATGCGCGTCCAGCGCGGCATCCAACAGCGGTACGAAGTCGGTGGCTCCCGTGGCGAGTTGGAGACTGCCCCAGCCCCACAGCTGGGCGATCCCGTGCAGGTTCGCCCACAGGGCGCTCGCGACGAGCGTGGCGTCGGCCGCGGGGCGCGCCCGGCCGGCCAGGTCGACCAGGACGCCGAACAGCGGCAGGCTGGTCTCCCGGAGTCCCAGTCGTCCACTCTCCAGCAGATCATGACGGAACATCAGCTCGTACATGCCGGGCTGAGTGAAGGCGAAGTCGAGGTAGACCCTGCCCAGCGTCGCCAACTGGGCGCGGGGACTCGCCCCTTCGTCGGCCAGCGCCTCCGTCGCCCGGGCTCCCAGGTCGGCGAAGCCCCGGCGCGCGATGGCGGAGAGCAGCTCCAGATGGGTCGGAAAGTAGCGGCGCGGGGCACCGTGGGAGACGCCCGCGCGACGGGCGATCTCCCGCAGGGTCAGAACCTGCGCGCCCTGCGTGGTCACCAGGTCCACGCCCACCTCGATCAACCGGGCCCGCAGCCCCGTCTCCGCTTCACTCATAGACAGTGTCTACCAGTTCCCGTAGACACTGTCTATCATGTCTGTAGACAGTGTCTACGAGACGGGAATGGCCATGCGTCCCCCGGGGTTGAGCGATACATGACTCAGGACGCGACGCAGGACACACTGCTCGAGCTGCTCTCCGAGTACGACGGCGGGGTGCTGGTCACCCTCAAGAAGGACGGCCGGCCCCAGCTGTCCAACGTGAACCACACCTACGATCCAGGCGAGCGGATCGTCCGGGTCTCGATCACGGACGACCGCGCCAAGACCCGCAATCTGCGCCGGGACCCGCGGGCCTCCTACCACGTGACGGCCGAGGACCGTTGGGCCTACACGGTCGCCGAGGGCACCGCCGAGCTCACCCCCGTCGCCCGGGACCCCCACGACGAGACCGTCGAGGAGCTGGTGCGGCTCTACCGGGCCGTCCGGGGCGAGCACCCCGACTGGGACGCCTACCGGGCCGCGATGGTCAGCGACGGCCGACTCGTCCTACGGCTCCACGTGGAGCGCGCGTACGGCATCCCCCGCGGACGCTGAGCCCTCTCGCTCGGCACTGCGGGCCTCGATCGCGCGGAGCACGGCCACCATGTCGGACCCGCCGTGGCCCTGTGCCACGGCCTCGCCGAAAAGGGCGTGGCAGACGTCGAGCAGGGGTGAGGCCAGCCCCGCTCGGCGGACGGCCCCGGCGATCAGCTCGTTGTTCATCAGGGCGTCACGGGCCGCGGCCTGCACGGCGAAGTCGCGGTCCCGCAGCTTCGGGGCCTTCATCCGGGAGACCCCGCTGGCCATCGGACCGGCGTCCGGCACCTCCAGGAAGAGCTTGCGGTCCAGGCCCTGCCGTTCGGCGAAGTGGAACGCCTCGCTGAGGCCGGTCACCAGGGTGATCAGAAACAGGTTCACCGACAACTTCATCAACAGGGCGTTCGGCACCGGCCCGCAGTCGAAGCTCTCGTGACACATCGGGCCGAGCAGCGGCCGCACCTCCTCGACGGCCGCGGGATCCCCGGCGAGCATCGCCACCAGCCGCCCGGCCTCCGCCGGGACCCGCGACCCGGAGACCGGGACCTCGGCGTACCGACCGCCCGCCGCGCGTACCTCGGCCTCCAGGCCGCGTGAGTACTCGGGGGACGTCGTGCCCGTGGGGACGGCGGTGCGCCCCTCGACGCGCGCGGCGAAGTCAGGCGGTTCCGCAACCCAGGACGGCGTCCGTCACGGAGCCGTTCGCCGGCATCAGGAAGTCGACAGGGGAGCGCGCGAAGACCTCGGCCGGGTCCGCGGCCACCTCCGCTCCCGCGGCGCGCAACGGCTCGGTCCTTGCGGCGGTGCGGTTCCAGACGACCAGCGGGGTGCCCGCCCCGACACCGAGCGGGCTGTTCGCGGCGATGGTGCGGCAGTGGACCGACGAGTTCCGGGAGGCCGGATTCGCCTCCGGTTGCCCCGTCGCGGCGGCGACCGTGGACTGTGCGGAGTCCACCGAGTCCACCACGACCGCCGCCGCCGCGTTCGCCCGCTGGAACCGACCGGTGGCCGAGGCCCTGACGGACATGGGCGTACCGGCCGAACGGGCCGAACCGCTGGCCACGCTCATGATCAGCGCCCTGGAGGGGGCGCTGATCATCGCCAGAGCCGAACGGGACGTACGAGCCCTGACCGCTGTGACCCACGAGCTCGGTGCCCTGCTGGACGGGGCCCGAACGGTGAGCCCAGGGTCGATGGGGTCTCCGCGCACACCGGCCGCCCCTGAACCCGGCCGGGGTGCGCGGAGTGGCTCTGTGTGACCGCGCCGTTTCTTTCCGCTTGTTCCGGCCGATGTTCTTGCCGAAAACGTCAGCTGTCAACTCCGCCCCGACCGCACCGGCCCGAGAACGGCCACGTCCCCGGCAGTCCGGGGCTGCCGGGGACGTGAGTGACCGGGGCACGGAGCGCGCGGTCAGGGGTTCAGGCGGTCACGGTCTCGCGCTTCGCGGCGTCCCGGGGCGCCCGCTCGCCCAGCTCCTCCGTCGGCACCGCGTGCGTCTCGCGGGCGGTCAGCGCGGCGATCACCGGCGGGACGCACAGGGCCGCGGTGAACAGCGCCACGGACGACCAGTCGTCGCCGCCCGGGCCCGCGATCTGCGCGGCGAAGGTGACCGCGAACCCCGCGACGGCGAAGCCGATCTGCGTGCCGATCGCCATACCGGAGAGCCGGACGCGGGTGGAGAACATCTCGCCGTAGAAGGACGGCCAGACACCGTTGGCCGCGCTGTACACGACACCGAAGGCGAGGATGCCGAAGAGGAGGACGAGGGGGTATGAGCCGGTGGATATGGCCCACAGGTAGGCGAACATCAGCACGGCGCTGCCCGCGGCGCCGATCAGATAGACCGGACGGCGGCCGATACGGTCGGAGAGCGTGGCCCAGGCGGGGATCGCACCGAGGGCGACGACGTTGGCGAGCGCGCCCACCCAGAGCATCTGCGTGCGCGACAGTCCGACCGAGTCGCTCGTGCCGTACGCCAGCGCCCACACCGTGAAGATCGTGCTGACCGAGGCGATCAGGGCGCCCGCGACGACCCGCAGGACGTCCGCCCAGTGCTCGCGGAGGAGCACGAGGAGCGGCAGTTCGGGAACGCCCTCGCTCGCGGCCTGCTGGGTGAAGGCGGGCGTCTCCTGGAGGGTGCGGCGGATGACATAGCCGACCACGGCGACCGCGACGCTCGCCCAGAACGGCACGCGCCAGCCCCAGGAGAGCAGCTGGTCCTCGGGCAGCGCGGCGACCGGCAGGAACACCAGGGTCGCCAGGAGCTGGCCGCCCTGGGTGCCACTGAGGGTGAAGCTGGTGAAGAAGCCCCGGCGGTTGGGCGGCGCGTGTTCCAGGGTCATGGAGTTGGCGCTCGCCTGCTCACCGGCCGCGGAGATGCCCTGGAGGACGCGGCAGAGCACCAGCAGGACCGGAGCGAGGCCGCCGACCTGGGCACGGGTGGGCAGACAGCCGATGAGGAACGTCGACAGGCCCATCAGGATCAGCGTGAAGACCATGATCTTCTTGCGGCCGACCCGGTCGCCGAAGTGGCCGAGGAAGAGCGCGCCGACCGGGCGGGCGGCGTACGCGACACCGAACGTGGCCAGCGAGAGGAGGGTCGCGGTGGCCGGGTCCGACTCGTCGAAGAAGACCTTCGGGAAGATCAGGGCGGCGGCGCTGCCGTAGATGAAGAAGTCGTAGTACTCCAGGGCGCTGCCGATCCAGGCGGCCATGGCGGCCTTCCGGGGCTGGCCGGGTGGCGCGTCGAGCGGGACGGCGGGGACAGACACGGCGTGCTCCTTCGAGGGAACTCCGGGGACGGGAGTGACGGAGTGGCGGAGGGGAGAGGTGCCGGGGCCCTGGGGGTGTACGGGTCGGCCCGTGCCGGATGCGACGAGTCTGCTTGACGGTAGGGAGTCTGCTCAACGTTTGCGCGTCCGGCTAATTAACCCACTGGATAGTTAGTAGCGGATGGCTACGGATGTTGCGCCCACGTTTCCCGGGTGTCAAGAGGTCGTACTGAAGGATCTTTCCCGGCTGTGCCCCGTCCCGGCCCCGGAGCGGGGCGTGGGACGGGGTGCCGGTGCCCCGGTTCTCAGTCCTGGGTGCGGTCCGCCGTCAGATAGGCGATGACCATGTCGCCGAGCATGGTCCGGTAGTGCTCCCGCTGCTCAGGGGCGACCAGGTCACGGCCGAACAGGGCGCCGAAGGTGTGGCGGTTGGAGACCCGGAAGAAGCAGAACGAGCTGATCATCGCGTGCAGGTCCACGGCGTCGACGTCGGCCGTGAACAGCCCCGACCTCCGGCCGGTCTCCAGGATCCGGCGGATCACCTCCAGCGCGGGCGAACCGATCTTCCCGAGCTCCTCCGACGCGGCTATGTGCTCGGCCTCGTGGATGTTCTCGATGCTGACCAGCCGGATGAAGTCCGGGTGCGCCTCATGGTGGTCGAAGGTCAGCTCGGCGAGCCTGCGGATGGCCGCGACCGGGTCCAAGTGCTCGACGTCCAGCTCCTGTTCGGCCATCCGGATCACGGAGTACGCACGCTCCAGAACGGCCGTGAACAGCTGCTCCTTGCCGCCGAAGTAGTAATAGATCATCCGCTTGGTGGTGCGGGTGCGGGCGGCGATCTCGTCGACGCGGGCACCGGCGAAGCCGGCCCGCGAGAACTCCTGGGTCGCCACGTCGAGAATCTCGGCCCTGGTTCGGGCGGCGTCGCGGATGCGCCCGACGGGCCGTTCAGGTTCTTCGACGCTGGTCATCGGCTTCCTTCGGGCGAGGTGGTCAGTGCCCGCGATTGTAGAAGCAGGGTCTGCCGCCGTGGTCCCGAGTTCCGGGGCGGGCCTTCCCGCGGGCTCGGGATGCTGATATAGCTAACGTACTAGTTCGTACATTAGTGAGTTGCTCAGGAGGTCCGCCGTGACCATGGACACGTATCTCGTCGGCCTCATCGGTTCCGGCATCGGCCCCTCGCTCAGCCCCGCGCTGCACGAGCGGGAGGCCGACCGGCAGGGACTTCGCTATCTGTACCGGCTGATCGACATCGACGTGCTCGGCGTCGGGCCGGAGGCGGTGGGCGATCTCGTACGTGCCGCACGGGACCTCGGCTTCGACGGGCTGAACATCACGCATCCCTGCAAGCAGCTGGTCATCGACCACCTCGACGAGCTCGCTCCGCAGGCGGCGGCCCTCGGCGCGGTCAACACCGTCGTCTTCGAGGGGGGCCGTGCGGTCGGGCACAACACCGATGTCACCGGGTTCGCGGCGTCCTTCGCGCGCGGGCTGCCCGATGTCCCGCTGGAGCGGGTCGTGCAGCTGGGTGCGGGCGGGGCGGGGGCGGCGGTCGCCCACGCCGTGCTGACGCTGGGCGCGGGGCACGTCACCGTCGTGGACGCGATGCCGGACCGGGCGGCGGATCTTGCCGCCGGGCTGAACCGCCACTTCGGTGCGGGGCGGGCGGCGGCCGGGACGCCGGATGCGCTCGGGGGGCTGCTCGGCCTGGCCGACGGGGTGGTGCACGCGACGCCCACCGGGATGGCGGCCCATCCCGGGCTGCCGTTCCCTGCCGGGCTGCTGCATCCCGGGCTGTGGGTCGCCGAGGTGGTGTACCGGCCGCTGGAGACCGAGTTGCTGCGCACGGCGCGGGCGGTGGGATGCGCGACGCTGGATGGCGGGGGCATGGCCGTGTTCCAGGCGGCGGACGCGTTTCGGCTGTTCACGGGGCGGGAGCCGGATGCCGTTCGGATGCTGGCGGACATTTCTGAGCTGGCGGGTGTGTCGGGTGTTCGTGGCTGAGGGCTAGGTCCTGTCGTCAAATTCCCGTCGTCCGCCCGGAGGGCGGGTCCTGCGGCGTCAGGTGCGTGCTCTCGGCGTGCCGGGCACAGGTCCTCGTACTGGACGTACGTGGGTCTGTGCCTGGTGCGGTGAGAGTGCGTGCATGGCGTCGCGGGGCGGACGGGAATTTGACGACAGGGCCTAGGGGCGGGGTGGCCCGGGTCGTGTCGCGGGGTGCCGGTGTGTGGAGCGATAACCAAGGAGTATCGACGTGCGTACGTCCATTGCCACTGTCTCGCTCAGTGGGTCCCTGACCGAGAAGCTCACGGCCGCGGGGCGGGCGGGGTTCGACGGGGTGGAGATCTTCGAGAACGATCTGCTCGCGAGCCCCCTCACACCCGAGGAGATCCGGGCCCGCACCGCGGACCTCGGTCTGAGCATCGACCTGTACCAGCCGATGCGGGACATCGAAGCGGTGCCCGAGGAGGAGTTCGCCCGCAATCTGCGCCGCGCCCGGCACAAGTTCGAACTCATGCGCCGCCTCGGCACCGACACGGTCCTGGTCTGCTCCAGCGTCTCCCCGCTCGCCGTGGACGACGACGCGCTCGCGGCCGACCAGCTGCGCCGGCTCGCGGACCTCGCACAGGACTTCGGCATGCGCGTCGCCTACGAGGCGCTCGCGTGGGGCCGCCATGTGAGTACGTACGACCACGCCTGGAGAATCGTCGAAGCCGCGGACCACCCCGCCCTCGGCACCTGCCTCGACAGCTTCCACATCCTCGCCCGCGGCGGCGACCCCAAGGGCATCGAGGACATCCCCGGCGAGAAGATCTTCTTCCTGCAACTCGCCGACGCCCCCCTGATGGCGATGGACGTCCTGCAGTGGAGCCGCCACTACCGTTGCTTCCCGGGTCAGGGCGGTTTCGACATCGCGGGGTTCCTCGGACACGTCCTGCGGGCCGGATACCGCGGACCGCTCTCCCTCGAGGTCTTCAACGACGTCTTCCGCCAGGCCGAGGCCGGGCCGACCGCCGTGGACGCGCGCCGCTCCCTCCTCGTCCTCCAGGAGGCGACTGGACTCGCGGCCCCGCCCGCGCCCGTGGTGCCGACCGGTGTCGCCTTCGCCGAGCTCGTCACCCCCGACGTCGAACCCGTCACCGCTCTCCTCGGCGCCCTCGGCTTCACCCGCAGGGCCAGGCACCGCAGCAAGCCCGTCGACCTCTGGCAGCAGGGCGAGGCCCGTGTCCTCGTCAACACCGGACCGGCCGCGCGGCGCGACGGAACCTCCCTCGCCGCCGTCGGCCTGGAGTCCCCGGACCCGGCCGCCGCGGCCCGGCGCGCCGAAGCCCTCCTCGCCCCGGTTCTGCCCCGCCGCCGTGCCCCCGAGGACGCACCGCTGGACGCCGTGGCCGCCCCCGACGGCACCGAACTCTTCTTCTGTGTCACGGACCGCTCCGGGCATCCCGGACTCGCGAGCTGGACGGGCGACTTCGCGCCGGTCCCGCACGAACGACTCCCGCAGCACGTGGCCCGTATCGACCACCTGGCCCTCACCCAGCCCTGGCACCAGTTCGACGAGGCGGCCCTCTTCCACCGCAGTGTGCTCGGGCTGAGCGCACAGGACAGCGTCGATGTCGCCGATCCGTACGGGCTGCACCGCAGCCGCGCGGTCACCAACGCCGACGGCAGCGTCCGAATCGCCCTCGGCGTCGGGCCCGCCCCCACCGACGAGGGCGCCCGCGCCCAGCACATCGCCCTCGCCACGGACGACGTGGTCACCGCGGCCCGCCGCTTCCGCGAGGCCGGCGGCCGGCTGCTGGCGATGCCCGCGAACTACTACGACGACCTCGCCGCACGGTATGAGTTCGCCGACGGCGAGCTGGCGGTGTACCGCGAACTCGGCATCCTCCACGACCGTGACGCGGAGGGCGAGTTCCGCCACTGCTACACGGAGACGGTCGGCCGTGTCTTCTTCGAACTCGTCCAGCGTGACGGCGCCTACCGCGGCTACGGAGCGCAGAACGCCCCTGTGCGGCTGGCCGCGCAGCACCTGCCGCGCCGACCGGGACGGTGACGCTTCAGCCGTGTGCCGCCGCCACTCGTCCGAGTTCCAGGCGGCGCATATTACCCGTCAGTTGACATTGAAACGTCAATGGCCACCGCTATCATCACACCACCCGTGGAACACCTCTGCGGAGCGACCGTCGGCCGATGACAGCGGCAGCACGGTATCGCCCCCAGTCTGCTGCCCAGGACGTGGAGCAACCGGCCTCCGGCTCCGAGGCCGGTTTCAGTGCTTCACGTTCTGAGAGGGAGCCCATGCCGGGAGACCGCTTCACCCCCGACTTCGACCCCGACTACGGGGACGTGCCCCTCTCCAGCGCACGCAAGGACATCGCCAACGGGCGCTGGCAGGGCCTGCGGGATCTGCTGCGGGTGACCGGCCCCGCGTGGTCCGTGCGCGCCCACCGGATCCGGCTGCTCGCGCCGGCGTGCGCGGACAACTCGGCGGTCGAGTCCTGGCTCGCCGCGGAGCCGCGCAGCGCCGACGCCCTGGTGCTGCGGGCCGCGACCGAGGTGGCCAGGGCCTTCACCCTCGCCACCGCCGCGGGTGGGCGCGTACCCGTCGAACAGCGACGCGTCGACCGGGCGGTGCTGGCTTGTCTCCAGGGCGCCGAGGCCTACCCCGAGGACCCCACACCCTGGATCTGTCTCATCTCCGTCGCCCGGCTCTATGCCGCCGGGGTGCGCCGCCAGGAACTCGGCCGCTGGTGGGACGAGTTGCACGCCCGCGAC
The DNA here is from genome assembly GCF_040634475.1 of Streptomyces sp. NPDC007095. Lineage (NCBI taxonomy): Bacteria > Bacillati > Actinomycetota > Actinomycetes > Kitasatosporales > Streptomycetaceae > Streptomyces > Streptomyces sp. NPDC007095. The sequence goes on along the minus strand of NZ_JBEYFS010000172.1, from coordinate 7,548 downwards.
CCCTACACGATCGAGGGCCACCTCCATGTGCTGCGCTACTACTCGGCGCGCTGGCACGGCACCCACGCCCTGATGTACGACTTCGCCCGCGACGCGGCAGCCGTCGCCCCGCCGGGCTGCGCGCTGCCGGTCCTGGTGCAGTTCGCCCGTGTGGAGGAGTACCGCTTTCTCCAGGAGGAGGCGAAGGGGCGGCCGGACGTGCCCGTCGACCTCGACGGGCACTGGAACCACGAAGGAGCCGTCGACGACGTACGGCGCACCTGGCAGCGCTGGATATCCGCGCGCCCGGACGGCCAGCCCGCGCCGGAGGAGGTGCGTGGCCTCAACTACCTGGCGCACGCCGCCAGCTACGCGGGCCTGTCGGATCTCGCGGCCCCGCTCTTCCGGACCCTGGGGGTGCGCGCCAGCCGGATGCCCTGGTCCCGCACCGGCGACCCGGAGGCGGAGTTCGTGAAGTGGCGCAGGCGCGCGACGCGCGGCGCCTGAGCCACCTCATGTGTCCTGGCCGCCGAGGTGGCACGGCCGGGGCCGGTGGGGAACTACAGGTCGAACTCGTGCGGCGGCAGGTCGAGCGTGAAACACGCCTCGCGCACGACGGCCTGCTCGGTCTTGTCGAAGTCGCCGTCGGCGCCACCGATGACGATGCCGATCTGGATGACGGCGCGCGCCTCGGCCGGCTTCTTCTTCGCCTTGGCGATCTCCTGGAGGACGCTGACCTTGCCGAAGGCGAAGTCGGCGGTCAGCTTGTTCAGGTTGTCGTCGAAGCGGCGGCGCAGGTCGTCGGCGTCGAAGTTCTGCAACACCTCGTTCGTGGCGATGAGTTGCGCGACGCGCTGGCGCTCGGAAGGATCGACCGTCCCGTCCGCCGCGGCGACGAGCGCGCACATCGCCATGCTCGCGTCACGGAAGGCACCGCTCTTCAGATCGTTCTTCTTCGCCACGAGCTGGGTCTGCATCGTCGACGCGGACTCCTTGATGCGGTCCCACAGGGCCATGAGAGCTCCATACGTTGGGAGAGGCCCGGCCCGCCCCGGAGGGCGGACCGCGACCTCTTCGATTTCTACAGCAATGTAGAAACTAGCGAACCGCCGCAGAAGTTCCGGTGGCGTTCCACTCGGCGATCACAGGATGCCCGTGCTCGGTGGACAGCCGGCTGACGGTGCCCGTCGAGAGCTGGAACAGCCGCCCCGCTTCCGGCGGGAGGCCGAGCCGACGGGCGGTCAGCACCCGTAGGAAGTGGGCGTGTGCCACCAGCACGACATCCCCGGGGTGGTTGCAGAGCGAGGCGTCCACCCGGGACAGGACACGGTCGGCGCGCACCCCGACCTCCCGTGGCGACTCGCCGGGATGACCGTCCGGGCCGGGCGGCACCCCGTCGTCCCACAGCACCCAGTCCGGCCGGGCCCGGTGGATCGCCCGCGTGGTGATGCCCTCGTAGCCGCCGTAGTCCCACTCGTGCAGATCGGGGTCGATCACCGCGCCGGTCAGACCCGCGAGCTCCGCGGTCCGCACCGCTCGGTCCAGCGGGCTGGTGAACACCTGCGCGAAGGACCGCCCGGCGAAGAACGGCGCGATCGACTTGGCCTGTTCTTCGCCGTGCTGGGTGAGCGGGAGGTCGGTCCAGCTGGTGTGCTGGCCCGAAAGGGTCCACTCGGTCTCTCCGTGGCGGACCAGTATGAGGTCGCCCATGGCCCGGCCCTACTTCGCCGACTCGACGGCGTGGCCGCCGAACTGGTTGCGCAGTGCCGCGATCATCTTCATCTGCGGGGAGTCGTCCTGGCGGGAGGCGAACCGGGCGAAGAGGGAGGCGGTGATGGCGGGCAGCGGGACGGCGTTGTCGATGGCCGCCTCGACGGTCCAGCGGCCCTCGCCGGAGTCGTCCGCGTAGCCGCGCAGCTTCTCCAGGTGCTCGTCGTCGTCGAGCGCGTTGACGGCGAGGTCGAGCAGCCAGGAGCGGATGACGGTGCCTTCCTGCCAGGAGCGGAAGACCTCGCGGACGTCGGTGACGGAGTGGACCTTCTCCAGGAGCTCCCAGCCCTCGGCGTAGGCCTGCATCATGGCGTACTCGATGCCGTTGTGGACCATCTTGGAGAAGTGGCCCGCGCCGACCTTGCCGGCGTGCACGAAGCCGGCGTCGCCCTCGGGCTTGAGGGCGTCGAAGACCGGCTGCACCCTGGCGATGTGCTCGGCGTCGCCGCCGACCATCAGCGCGTAGCCGTTCTTGAGGCCCCAGACGCCGCCGGAGACGCCCGCGTCGACGAAGCCGATGCCCTTGGCGGCCAGTTCCTCCGCGTGCTTCTCGTCGTCCGTCCAGCGGGAGTTGCCGCCGTCGACGACGGTGTCACCAGGCTCCAGGAGTTCGCCGAGCTGGTCGATGGTGGACTGCGTGGCGGCGCCGGCGGGGACCATCACCCACACCACGCGCGGGCCTTCGAGCGCGCTCACGAGTTCGGTGAGGCTGCTGACGTCCGAGACCTCGGGGTTGCGGTCGTAGCCGACGACCGTGTGGCCCGCGCGGCGGATCCGCTCGCGCATGTTGCCGCCCATCTTGCCGAGGCCGATGAGTCCGAGCTGCATGACAGTCACTTCTTTCGGAGGGTGCGGTACGCGGCCACGAGGGCGGCGGTGGAGGGGTCGAGGCCGGGCACGTCGGAGCCTTCGGTGAGCGCGGGTTCGACGCGCTTGGCGAGGACCTTGCCGAGCTCGACGCCCCACTGGTCGAAGGAGTCGATGTTCCAGATCACGCCCTGGACGAACACCTTGTGCTCGTAGAGGGCGATGAGCTGGCCGAGGACCGACGGCGTCAGCTCGCTCGCGAGGATCGTCGTCGTCGGGTGGTTGCCCTTGAACGTCTTGTGCGGGACCAGTTCCTCGGGCACGCCCTCGGCGCGCACCTCGTCGGGCGTCTTGCCGAAGGCGAGGGCCTGGGTCTGCGCGAAGAAGTTCGCCATCAACAGGTCGTGCTGGGCGGCGAGTTCGGGCTCCAGCTCGTCCACCGGGTTGGCGAAGCCGATGAAGTCGGCGGGGATCAGCTTCGTGCCCTGGTGGATGAGCTGGTAGTAGGCGTGCTGCCCGTTGGTGCCGGGCGTGCCCCACACCACCGGACCGGTCTGCCACTCCACCGGGTTGCCGTCGCGGTCCACCGACTTGCCGTTGGACTCCATGTCCAGCTGCTGCAGGTAGGCGGTGAACTTGGACAGGTAGTGCGAGTACGGCAGTACGGCGTGTGACTGGGCGTCGAAGAAGTTGCCGTACCAGACACCCAACAGGCCGAGCAGCAAAGGCGCGTTGGCCTCGGCGGGAGCCGTACGGAAGTGTTCGTCGACGATCCTGAACCCGTCGAGCAGCTCCCGGAAACGGTCCGGGCCGATCGCGATCATCAGCGACAGGCCGATCGCCGAGTCGAAGGAGTAGCGTCCGCCGACCCAGTCCCAGAACCCGAACATGTTGGTCGTGTCGATACCGAAGTCCGACACCTTGCCGGCGTTCGTCGACAGCGCCACGAAGTGCTTGGCGACCGCCTTCTCGTCACCTTCCAGTGCGGCAAGCAGCCAGGTCCGCGCCGAGGTCGCGTTGGTGATCGTCTCGATCGTGGTGAACGTCTTCGAGGCGATGATGAACAGCGTCTCGGCCGGGTCGAGGTCGCGGACGGCCTCGTGCAGATCGGCGCCGTCCACGTTCGACACGAACCGCACGGTCAGCGAGCGGTCGGTGAAGGCCCGCAGCGCCTCGTACGCCATCGCCGGGCCGAGGTCGGAGCCGCCGATACCGATGTTCACGACGTTCTTGATGCGCTTGCCGGTGTGGCCGGTCCACTCGCCGGAGCGGACCCGCTCGGCGAAGTCGGCCATCTTGTCGAGCACGGCGTGCACGCCAGGGACGACGTTCTCGCCGGCGACCTCGATCACCGCGTTCCGCGGGGCCCGAAGGGCGGTGTGCAGCACCGCCCGGTCCTCGGTGACGTTGATCCTCTCGCCGCGGAACATCGCGTCCCGCAGTCCGAACACGTCGGTGGCGGTGGCCAGTTCCTGGAGGAGGGCGAGGGTCTCGTCCGTGATCAGGTGCTTGGAGTAGTCGATCCGCAGATCGCCGACCCGCACGACATAGCGCTCCGCGCGGGCGGGATCGGCGGCGAACAGCTCACGCAGCCGCGGGTGGAGCAGACCGTCCGCGCGGTGGTCCTCCAGGGCCACCCACTCCGGACGCCGCGTGAGCTTGGGGAAGTCAGACATGACGGGAGGTCTCCTTGGTGTCGCCCTCGCCCCGCAGGGCGACGGCGTACATCTCGTCCGCGTCGAGGCGGCGCAGCTCCTCGGCGATCAGCTCGGAAGTACTGCGCACCTTCAGCGCGAGGGTGCGGGAGGGCTGCCCGGGCAGCGACAGCGTGGCCAGCGGCCCCTCGGGCCGGTCGATCACGATCTCGCCGTTCTCCGTGCCGAGCCGCACCGCGGTCACCACCGGACCGGCGGTGACGACCCGCTCGACCGGCACGTCGAGCCGGGCGCACAGCCAGCGGGCGAGCAGCTCGGCGCTCGGGTTGTCGGCCTCGCTCTCGACGGCGGCCGAGATCACCTTCGTACGGGCCTGGTCGAGCGCGGCGGCCAGCATCGAGCGCCAGGGCGTCAGCCGGGTCCACGCCAGGTCGGTGTCGCCCGGCGCGTACGAGCTGACGCGGGCCTCCAGGGCCGTGAGCGGCGACTCGACGGCGTACATGTCGGTGATCCTGCGCTGCGCGAGGGCGCCCAGCGGGTCCTTGGCCGGCACCTCGGGGGCGTCCACCGGCCACCAGACGACGACGGGCGCGTCCGGCAGCAGCAGCGGCAGGACCACGGAGTCGGCGTGGTCGGACACCTCTCCGTAGGTCCGCAGCACGACGGTCTCACCGGCGCCTGAGTCGGCGCCCACCCGGACCTCGGCGTCGAGGCGCGAGTTGGTGCGGTCGCGCGGGGTGCGGGCGTGCCGCTTGATGACGACCAGGGTGCGCGAAGGGTGCTCGCGCGAGGCCTCCTCGGCGGCCTTGATCGAGTCGTACGCGTTCTCTTCGTCGGTGACGATGACCATCGTCAGGACCATGCCCACGGCGGGGGTGCCGATGGCGCGGCGCCCCTGCACGAGCGCCTTGTTGATCTTGCTTGCCGTGGTGTCGGTCAGGTCGATCTTCATGGCCTGCGCCAGCTCCGTCCGTCTCGTGCGAGCATCTCGTCGGCTTCCTTCGGACCCCAGCTGCCCGAGGGGTACTGCGCGGGCTTGCCATGGGTCTCCCAGTAGCCCTCGATCGGGTCGAGGACCTTCCAGGACTCTTCCACCTCCTGGTGACGGGGGAAGAGATTGGCGTCGCCGAGCAGGACATCCAGGATCAGCCGTTCGTACGCCTCCGGGCTGGACTCGGTGAACGACTCGCCGTAGGCGAAGTCCATCGTGACGTCCCGGATCTCCATCGACGTACCCGGGACCTTCGATCCGAAGCGCACCGTCATACCCTCGTCGGGCTGGACGCGGATGACGATCGCGTTCTGGCCGAGCTCCTCGGTGGCGGTCGAGTCGAACGGGGAGTGCGGGGCGCGCTGGAAGACCACCGCGATCTCCGTCACCCGCCGGCCAAGGCGCTTGCCGGTGCGCAGATAGAAGGGGACGCCCGCCCAGCGGCGGTTGTCGACCTCCAGCTTGACGGCCGCGTAGGTGTCGGTCGTCGACTTGGGGTCGATGCCCTCCTCCTGCAGATAGCCGCGCACCTTCTCGCCGCCCTGCCAGGCCGCCGCGTACTGGCCGCGGACGGTGTGCTCGCCCAGGTTCTCCGGCAGCTTCACCGACTTGAGGACCTTGAGCTTCTCGGTCAGCAGCGACTCGGCGTCGAAGGCGATCGGCTCCTCCATGGCGGTCAGCGCCATCAGCTGGAGCAGGTGGTTCTGGATCACGTCACGGGCCGAACCGATGCCGTCGTAGTAGCCGGCCCGGCCGCCGATGCCGATGTCCTCCGCCATGGTGATCTGCACGTGGTCGACGTACGACCGGTTCCAGATCGGCTCGTACATCTGGTTGGCGAAGCGGAGCGCCAGGATGTTCTGGACGGTCTCCTTGCCGAGGTAGTGGTCGATGCGGAAGACCTGCTCCGGGTCGAACACGTCGTGCACGAGCGCGTTCAGCTCGCGCGCGCTCTCCAGGTCGTGGCCGAACGGCTTCTCGATGACCGCGCGCCGCCAGGAACCCTCCGGCGGGCTCGCGAGCCCGTGCTTCTTGAGCTGCTGGACGACCTTCGGGAAGAACTTCGGGGGTACGGAGAGGTAGAACGCGTAGTTGCCGCTGGTGCCCCGGGCCGCGTCCAGCTCCTCGATGGCGGAGCGCAGTTGCTTGAACGCCGTGTCGTCGTCGAAGGTGCCCGGGATGAACCGCATGCCCTCGGCGAGCTGCTGCCAGACCTCCTCCCGGAACGGGGTGCGCGCGTGTTCCTTCACCGAGTCGTGCACGATCTGCGCGAAGTCCTCGTCCTCCCAGTCGCGGCGGGCGAACCCGACGAGCGAGAAGCCCGGCGGCAGCAGACCGCGGTTGGCGAGGTCGTAGACGGCCGGCATCAGCTTCTTGCGGGACAGGTCGCCGGTGACACCGAAGATGACGAGGCCCGAGGGACCCGCGATACGGGGGAGACGGCGGTCACGGGGGTCACGGAGCGGGTTCTCCCATTCCGTCACCGGAACGGGGCCGTTGCTCTTGGCCTCGGCCTTCCCATCGACCGGCTTCACACCGTCCGGCTTCACACCGACCGGTTCCACGGTCGTGTCACCAGGTCCCTCCGGCGTGGTGGCCGCATCCTGCGGGGTACCGTCGGGAAGCGCTTCACTGGAGTCCACCTCACGAGCACGCTCCGGCCGACTCGTCGGACCTGCTTTATCGGCCGGGTGTCCGGGGGTCGCCCCCCGGGAAGGCGCAGTACGCTCGGTCATTCCCCCTCAACTCCCTTGCTGCTCAGCGAGGTCGCGACCGCGTCGAGCAGATCACCCCAGGCCGCCTCGAACTTCGAGACGCCCTCGTCCTCCAGCAGGCTGACCACCTCGTCGTAGGAGATCCCGAGCCCTTCCACGGCGGCCAGGTCGGCGCGCGCCTGGGCGTAGCCGCCGGTCACCGCGTCGCCGTGGATGTCACCGTGGTCGGCCGTGGCGTTGAGCGTCGCCTCCGGCATGGTGTTGACCGTGCCCGGCGCGACCAGCTCGTCGACGTACAGCGTGTCCTTGTACGAGGGGTCCTTGACGCCCGTCGAGGCCCACAGCGGGCGCTGCTTGTTGGCGCCGGCCGGAGCGAGCGCGGTCCAGCGGGCGGAGGCGAACACCTCTTCGTACGCCTCGTAGGCGAGCCGCGCGTTGGCGAGCGCCGCCCTGCCCTTGAGAGCGAGGGCCTCGTCGGTCCCGACCTTCGTCAGCCGCTTGTCGATCTCGCTGTCGACGCGGGAGACGAAGAAGGAGGCGACGGAGTGGATCGTGGCGAGGCCGATGCCCGCCGCCTTGGCCTTCTCCAGGCCCGCCAGATAGGCGTCCATGACCTCGCGGTAGCGCTCCA
>NZ_JBEYFS010000171.1:0-26767 GCF_040634475.1 Streptomyces sp. NPDC007095 | reverse complement strand
GGCCCGGCCGCGACGGCCTTCTGGACGCTCGGCGGGAGGAGGGAGAGTGCCGCGGCACCGCCCAGCGCACCCGCGGCCGAACCCAGGAGTCTACGGCGAGTCAACCCTGTCACGAACACCCCTTCTTGAGGTTGCGTCAGCTCTCCGGCATGCAGGTCGGTCCGCACGCGGACCGACCTGCTGGATCACTCTGCTCGGAGGCACCGGCGTTGGGGCGGAGGCGCACGGTGATCATGGAGACAACGTGCGGCGAATGGTTGGCCGGGCGATGACCGGCCTGGACGGTGACGCAGGGGCACGGGGGTCACCGGACCGGCGAGGGCGGCTTCAGTCGGACGTCGGGCGCAGGATCAGGCAGACGAAACCGAAGGCGTCCCGGTAGACACGCAGCCATTCGGTGCGGTGGGTGGTGGCCGCCGCCAGCGCCTGGGAACTGTCCGGATCGTCGGGGTGGTCCAAGGCCCATGAGGCCAGTGACCCCGTCCATGCCCATTCGTAGTCGTCGAGCTCCCGGCGCGTGCTGATGTGCCCGTCGACGGGCGACCATCCGTCAGAGATGACACGGTCCACGGTGGTCGGCAGGTCGGCGAGGTCGCCGAGCATCTCCACGGCGTCGGGGGAAGGCTCGTGCGACCAGAATCCGTCACCGACCAGGACGCGTCCGCCGGGAGCCAGGTGCTTGCGTGCCGCCTCGAGGGTGGCGAGCAGGCCGCCGAAGGCATGCGTGGCGCCGACGCTGATCACCAGGTCGAACGTGTGTGGGGCAGCGAAGTCCGCTGCATCCTCGCGATGGAGGACGAGACGCTCTTGCAGGCCGCGGATACCCGCGGTCCTCCGAGCATGCGCCAGCGCGCTCTCGGAGATGTCGACGCCCTCGGCCTGCAGTTGCGGATGCGTGGCCAGGGCGCGCAGAAGCCACTCCCCGCCACCGCAGCCGAGGTCGAGCACACGGGCGCCGCCTCGCGGGATGCCGCGTTCCAGCAGTCGGCGCACCGAGTCGTCGTCGAGCGGGGCCGCGATCGGATGATCCGCATGGGCAAGTCTGGAGATCTGTTCACGGTTCACCGGCGGAGCCTGGCACGGGCAGAGGCAGCACGCACCTGCTTTTCCTCCAGGGCCGCACCGAACGGATCCCTTTTCTCCAGGGCCGCACCGAACGGATCGGACAGACCCGGCCGCAGTCCGTTCACACACCGGCGGCCGCCGCCGATTGTAGGCTGACGACCGCCGCCAAGACCGGTGACCAGGGCCGGTCTTGATGTCACCCTGGAAGGGCGCCACTCACGCAGGCGCCCGTCCCTCGCGACACCGACTCGTCAGCTTCACCCCAGCGCTCCCACAGAGGACCGGATGCCGACCATAAGTAGAATTGTCAAGTACCTGACATCAGCGGTGGCGGGTTTCGCGCTGCTGACCACCGCGCCGACGGCGGTCGCCGCCGTCCCGGAGCCCGTCGCCGCCAAGACCCTCCCCCAGGCCACCACCTCGGCGGCGGACACCTGGCAGCCGCCGCTGTCGACCCAGGGCCGGTACATCGTCGACGCCCGGGGAAACCGGTTCCGGCTGAAGTCGGCCAACTGGGACGGCGCACAGGGCTCTTGGACGGGAAGCGGCAGCATCACCGACCCCGCCAACCACCACGCCGGCCAGGACTCCTACGGCATCCCCCTCGGCCTCGACCGTGCCCCGCTGCCCGCACTGCTGGCCGACTTCCACGAACTCGGCATCAACAGCATCCGGCTGCCGTTCTCCAACGAAATGATCCACGCGACAGCTCCCGTGCCGGACGTGGCCGTCGCCGCCAATCCGCAACTGCGCGGCAGGACGCCCCTGCAGATCTACGACGCCGTCGTGGCCGCCCTCACCCAGGACGGGTTCGCGGTCATCCTCAACAACCATACGAACACCTCCCGTTGGTGCTGCGGCATCGACGGCAACGAACGGTGGAACAGCAGCCAGTCCACCCAGCAGTGGACGGACGACTGGGTCTTCATGGCCCGCCGATACGCCACCGACTCCCGCGTCGTGGGCGCCGATCTCTACAACGAGGTACGCCGCGACGTACTGGACGACCCCAACTGGGGCATGGGCGACGGCCACGACTGGTACGCCGCCGCCCAGCAAGCCGCCGACCGCATCCTCACCGAGGCCAATCCCAACCTCCTCATCGTCATCGAGGGCATCAACTGGACCGGCGTACCCGTCGACGGGCTGCCGCACGACCGCCCCACCCTCACCCCCGTTCGCACGCTCTCGCACACCCTCGTGGACGCCCACAAGCTGGTCTACTCCGCCCACTTCTACGGCTACACCGGCCCCCGCCACAGCGGCGCCACCGGAATCGGCGAGACCCACGACGCCCGTTACCAGGACCTGACCCGCGACCAGCTGTACCAGGTCCTCGCCGACCAGGCCTTCTTCGTCACCACGGAAGGGCAGCACTACACCGCGCCGGTGTGGATCAGCGAGTTCGGCATAGGCGCCAATGAGACGGGCACCGCGGCCCGCACCTGGTTCGGCAACATCACCGACTACTTCGCCGACCATGACGCCGACTTCGCCTACTGGCCCCTGGTCGGCTGGGAGGGCCACGACGACTGGGCCCTGCTGCGCTACGACACCGCCGGACGACGGTACGGCATCCTCGACCAGGGCGACTGGCGCGGCACCGCCTGGAGCCACCTCATGACCTCTCCCACACGCACCGGGTCCATCACGCCGGTCCCTGTCTGGCGCATGCTCACCACCGACCACGGCGACTACGTGCAGTCTCTGCGGGTACGGACCGGCGGCGACTGGGATTCGGGGGCCTACAAGGCTGCCTGCCCCGACGGCCTGCGGCTGATCGGCCTCAGCCACACCTCCGGGCGTGGCCTGTGCACCGACACCACCGCCGGCGATCTGCGGGGCGCAGGCAACACCCAGACGGTCGTCACTGACGAACGTCATGTCCCCGCGGGCGGCGACTGGGCCAGTGGATACACCAAGCTCCAGTGCCCCGCCGGGCAGTTCCTCATCGGCTACAGCCGCCGCGGTGACCGCTTGTCGGCGGCCCTGTGCGCGCCCAGCCGCACCCCGCTGGGGGCCACCGGACGGACTGTCTGGTTCGACCGCTCCGACAACCGGCCCGCCGACATGGCGGGCGATGACTTCGCCTACGGCGCGTACAAGGGCCAGTGTTCCGCCGACGAGTACGCCGCCGGTATCGCCTTCACCACCCGCGTGGGCAGCTCCGCGGGCCCCGCCGCCCTGTTGTGCACTCCGCTGAAGCCCTGAGCCCCTCACCTCCGAATCGCCGCAGGTGGGTGTTTCAGACGCGCCGCGGCCGCGGCCCGACCGGGCCGGGGCCGTGTGCGGGGTTACCGTCGGCGGCATGGACGGTGATCGTCGAGGGTGGCGCCGGTGTTTGCTCAGCGGCGCGGTGTTCGCCGTGTGCATGGCCGGCACCACGCTGCCGACTCCCCTCTACGGCCTCTACCAGGAGAAGTTCGGGTTCTCCGAGCTGACGGTCACCGTCGTGTACGCCGTGTACGCCTTCGGGGTCATCGGCGTGCTGCTGCTGACGGGAAACGCCTCGGACACCGTGGGCAGGCGTCCGGTGCTGCTGTGGGGCCTGGGATTCTCCGCTGCGAGCGCCGTCTGCTTCCTGTGCGCCACGGGACTGGGCTGGCTGTATGCGGGGCGGCTGCTGTCGGGACTGTCCGCCGGTCTGTTCACCGGGGCTGCCACCGCGTACGTGATGGAGTTGGCACCGTACGGCGGCGCCTCCCGGGCCACGTTCGTGGCGACGGCCGCCAACATGGGCGGCCTCGGTTGCGGCCCCCTGCTCTCCGGAGTGCTCGCGCAGTACGCCCCCTGGCCGCTGTACCTCACGTTCGCCGTGCATCTCACCCTGGTGGCCTGCTCGGCCGTCGTCCTGCTGCGGCTGCCGGAGACCGTGCGGGAGCGGCTGCCGCTGAGGACCGTACGGCCGCAACGGCCCGGCCTGCCCGGGCAGGTGCGGGCGGTGTTCGGGCCGGCGGCGATCGCCTCGTTCGTGGGGTTCGCGCTGTTCGGGGTGTTCACGTCGGTCAGCCCGGCGTTCCTCGCGCAGTCGCTGAACGTGCGCAACCACGCCGTGAGCGGACTGGTCGTCGCGCTGGCCTTCTTCGCCTCGACCGCCGGGCAGCTCGCCGTCGGCCGGGTCGGGGTGGGGCGATCGCTGCCCCTGGGCTGCGCGGGACTCCTCGCCGGGCTGGCGCTGCTCGCGGGCGCGCTGCGGTGGGACCTGCTGGCGCTGGTGGTGCTGAGCGCGCTCGTCGGCGGGGGCGGGCAGGGGTTGGCGTTTCGCGGGGCGCTGTCCGCGCTGGCCGGGGCGTCTCCCGCGGACCGGCGCGCGGCGGTGATCTCGACGCTGTTCGTGGTGGCCTACGCGGGTATCTCGGTGCCGGTGATCGGTGTGGGGCTCCTGACGGGTCCGATCGGCCTGGAGGGCGCGGGACTGGTGTTCATCGTGTGCATGGCCGTCCTGGTCTCGACCGCGGCTGTGTACCTGCTGCGGCGGCCGGTGCCGGCGAGGGCGTGAGCGCGTACGGACACGGTGACGTGTGACCTGTTCCCGTCTCCGGGGTGTCAGCCCGTCTCCACGGGAATGTGTGACTCGCGAGGGCACGCGGCCACCAGGGCGTACTCCCGCCGGCCGAGCATGTGGTTGACGGCAACTCCCGGACGCAGCGGGCTGTCGAACGGCGCGGCCACGACCTCGCCGACGGCGGGACCGAACAGCACGTCCCCGATGCGCAGTCGCGGCAGGGGCAGGCCGTCGACCTCCCCTCCGATCAAGGTGCGCAGACCGGGGAAGGCCAGGAAGTGCCGGTTCCTGACGAGGACTTGGCCCGCTTCCGGCTCGAGCAGCGGCGTCTCGACAACGGCGAAGTGTTCCCGCGCGGGCAGTCCCCCAGGGACGGCGGTGAGCCGGACCTCGCGGGGCGATGCTGGGCAGGGCTGCGGTCATGTGCGGCCTCCTGGGCGGGGTCGGGGCGGCGGCACCACGCACGTCCGCCGCCGGAGTACGCTGACGCCAAAACCTGACGCGCACGTCAAGGTCGAACCCGAGCCTGGTTCTCGTGGAGATCGGTGCGTCGGACCGGTGCCGATTCCTCGCCGGAACAATTGCGCTCACACGGCCGGCCGCTGGCGTACACTGGTCCTACCGACGCGGGGTGGAGCAGCTCGGTAGCTCGCTGGGCTCATAACCCAGAGGTCGCATGGTTCAAATCCTGCCCCCGCTACCAAATCTGGCCCCTTCGACACCCACATGTCGAAGGGGCCAGAAGCATTTGCAGCCGTCCGGGCGACGAGAGCTCAGGCGCGGCGTGACCGGCTGAATCGGCGCACGAGTGGGGCCTCGACCAGGGCGTAGAGCGCCCAGGACAGCAGGACCGTGACGGCGGCCGTGCCGACCAGCATCGCCACGCCTGTCGCGGTGGAGTACATCTGGTGGGTGCCGAGGGCCTTTCGGAGCGTGGACAGCGCTGTGTAGTGCAGGAGGTAGAAGGCGAAGGAGATCTCGCCCAGCCAGACCATCGTGCGGCTGCGGAACACGGTGAAGCGGCCCTCGATGTCCGCGGTGGCCGCGGCCGCGATCAGCAGCGCGATCGGCAGGATCATCGCGGCGCGCTGACCGTAGAGATATGGCACATGGAAGGTCAGCACGTACCCGCCGACCAGCAGCAGGCTCGACCAGAACATGCCGATGTTCCGCCAGCGCCCGTGCTTCACCGCGAGCGCCACCAGAATGCCGAGGGCGAAGTCGACCATACGGACCGGGGGCAGCACGTAGCTGAACCAGTACTGCGAGACCGAGAGGTCCTGGCCGCTGGGCACCCGTGGCGTCTTCGGGAACAGGGCGTACGCCAGCGCGGGGGTGGCCCATACCGCGGCGATCGCTCCGGTGATCCAGTACTTGAGGTGACGGGCGTCGATACGCCTGAAGACGCTCAGCAGCAGGGGGAAGCTCAGATAGAAGACGGCTTCCACGGCAAGCGACCAACTCGGCGAATCCACACTGAAGTTGGTGAAGTAGCTGGGCACCCACACCTGAACCATGAAGAGGTTGGCTAGGGAGACATGGGTGGAGGTGTAGGAACTGGCGAACAGCAGCATGGCAAGCGCCCAGGCGACCACGTAGTTCGGGTAGATCTTGACGAACCTGCGCCGCCAGAACCCCGTCGTGGTGTCGTCGCGCCGTGCCGACCAGGTCAGGACGAAGCCGCTGAGTACGAAGAAGAACGACACGCCGAGGCCGCCGGCCTGCGAGGTCCAGTCAGCGAGGCGGTACTCGGTACGGTCGTCGGACAGCAGCCGCAGCGGGGGTATCGGGAGGAAGGCGTGGTGGGCGAACACGGCCAGCGCGGCGGGGAACCGCAGGCCGGTGAGGGAGGGCAGCCGGGAGACGCGGGGGCGTATGGGCTCGGCGGCTTCGCCGCTCTCGTCGGTCGGCGCGGAGCCGGTCAGTACTTGCTCAGTGGCCACGGGATTTCCTTTCTCGAGGGTCGTCCTGCAGCGGCCCGGTCCTGTGCGGGATGCGAGATGCCTGCGAGGGATGCGAGACGGGTGCTGTCCGGCGAAGGGTGTGACACGGCGGGTTGGGGGTGCGCGACGGCCTGCGGAGAGGCGGCCCGCTCTTTGTACAGTCGCGTGCTCGTGGCTCACTCAAGAGTTGTTGTTGGATTGAGCTCGTTCGGGCTGTGCTGAGGTCGACTCAACCGGCCCGACTGCGAAGCCTCGTCAGCAGCGTCCGGAGAGGTTCCTGAATGCACTTCACAGCCGACTTCATAGCGGAGACCTACCAACTCGGCTCCGGGCCATGGGCGATGACGCCTGTCACTCGTGGCGCGTTGGGCCAGATCTGGAGGTTCTCCGGGAACGGCTCCTCATGGGCGGTGAAGGAGCTCCTCTTCGGCTGCGACGAGGAACAGGTCAGCCAGGAGGCCGTGTTACGGCAGGCCGCGGAGGACCTGGGCATCGGGTCGCCGCGGCTCTTTCCCAATCGCCATGGTGCGTACGTCTCACACGCCACCGCTTCTTCAGGCTCTTCAGGTTCTTCGGGTTCTTCGGGTTCTTCGGGTTCTTCGGATTCTTCGGGTTCTTCGGGTTCTTCGGGTTCTTCGGGTTCTTCGGGTTCTTCGGGTTCTTCGGGTTCTTCGAGCGGGTCCTACGTGAAGCTGTACGACTGGGTCGACGGCACCAAGGCGGACGCGTCCGATCCGGGCATCCTGGACTGGTTCGGCCGGACCATGGCACTCCTCCACACGGCGGGACAGGGCGCGAGCGAGACGCCGGATTCCTGGTACGAGCGGTGCCCCCAGGACGTCGAGTGGAAGGCCCTGCACAAGCAGGTTCGTCAGGCCGGCCTGCCGTGGGCGGAGGCGTTGGGGCGGTTCATCGACACTTCCGCGGCAGAGTTGGCGCACTGGGTGACACCGGCGGACACCGGCGATCTGGTGACGTCGCATCTGGACCTTCAGCCCCAGAACGTTCTGGTCGGCCGGGACGGGCCGGTTCTCCTCGATTGGGACAACGCCGGGGTCACCTCGGCGGAACGCGAGTTCGCGCGCGCCGTGTACGTATGGTCGGGCGGCAACCACGTGGACATCGATTCCGCCCGGCGGCTGGCACGGGCCTACCGAAGTGCCGGAGGCGGCGCCGCCGTCACGGGTCCGCAGTCGTTCTCGATGCTTTTCGCGACGGCCCTGAACTTCGTCTACGTACAAGCCGAGTGCGCCACCGACCAGACCGTCACGGCCGCGCAGCGCGACTTCGCAAGCCGGCAGGTCGTCGCTTCCTTGCGCAGCATGCC
Source organism: Streptomyces sp. NPDC007095 (assembly GCF_040634475.1). NCBI lineage: Bacteria > Bacillati > Actinomycetota > Actinomycetes > Kitasatosporales > Streptomycetaceae > Streptomyces > Streptomyces sp. NPDC007095. The sequence continues at coordinate 18,927 of NZ_JBEYFS010000171.1, read as the reverse complement.
AGACCTGGAGGCCGTGTCCCGACTGGCCGCCGCACTCGATGCCGTCCGGTAGCCGGTGTCCCGCTCAGCCAGGAGCCGCGGCAACCCGTACGCGACGGCTCTCGCTGTCGGAGAGGAACGACGCCAGTTGCCGCCCCTGTTCGGCGACGGCGGTGCGCTCGGCCGAAGAGAAGCGGCGCAGTGGCGTGACGTTCACGGTGCCTGCCTCGACGTTCCAGGTCGCGGCGACCCGGCCGTCGACCAGGACGACGCGGGCGCCTGCGACCGACAGCCCGCGGTGGACGTCGTCGACGATCCGGCCGCGGTCGTGGTAGCCGAGGAGCGCGTTGTCGAATGCCGGCAGGAACCGGACCGGGGCGGGTGTGTCCGGGTCGGGGCGCGGCATGTCGGGGAGGTCCAGCAGCTCCCGGCCTCGCTCGTCGCGGAAGGTGACCAGTTCCTCGCGTACCGCGGCCACCGCGGCCGGCAGTCCGGCGAGGCCGCACCAGGCGCGCAGGTCGGCGGAGGCGGCGGGGCCGAACGCGGTCAGATAGCGCCGTACCAGCGCCTGGCCCACGGGATCGGAGCCATCCTGGGTCGGCGGGTCGATCTCGCGGCCCAGCCAGGACGAGAGCGGCACGTTGCGCACCCCCGCCTTCGTCCGCCACAGCCCGCGCGGTGGCAGCTGTGCCATCGGGACGAGGGCGGCGATCAGCATCTCCCCCAGGGCCCGCGGTCCCGGTGCCGGCCAGCGCTCGGCGAGCGCCCGCGCGAGCTCGGTCATCGAGCGGGGCTCGCCGTCGGCCATCACCGCCCGGCCCGCCGCCGCGAGTTCGTCGAGGTCTACGCCGACGAGTTCGCGGCGATAGGTGCCGAGCACCCGCTGGCGCAGCATGGCGTCGTGGCGGGACCGCCAGGCCAGGGCGTCGTCGGCGGTGAGGAGGTGGACGGTGCGGCGCATGAGATGGGTCCGCACCACCCTCCGCCCGGTCAGCAGGTCCGAGAGCCCCACCGGGTCGAACGCCCGTAGCCGGGACCAGAGCCCGACGAACGGCTCCTGCGGTTCCTGTGCCTGGAGACCGCACAGGTGGGCGACGGCGTCGAGGACCGGTAGGTCGGCGTGATCGAGCAGCAGTTGTCGGGCGAGCGTCGCACGGTTGAGGGCCCCGGTGTCGAGAACGGTCATCCGGTCACGCCGATGCCGGTCCGCCCCAGCTCGAGCATCTTCACGGTGACAACGTTCCCTTCGGTTCCGTGCAGGTCTTGATCGATTCCGTTCGGGTCCCGCGATCGGACCCGGGCGGCGGCCGGCGTGCAGCCGCCACTCGGTCGAGTTCCGTCACCGGTCAGGTCGACGTCTGCCCGTCGAGCGTCTCGCGGAGGATGTCCGCGTGCCCGGCGTGCTGGGCGGTCTCGGCGATCACGTGCATCAGCACCCGGCGCACGCTGCGCACCGCTCCAGGCTCGTTCCAGGGCGCCTCCGACAGCGGGTGCGTCGTGGACAGGTCGGGCAGGGAGGCGATGACCTTCTCGCTCCGGGCGGCGACCTGCTCGTAGCGTTCGACGATCCCGGCCAGCGTCTCGCCGGGCAGCATCCGGAAGTCGTTCTGGTGGTCGATCGCCCACTGCGGGAACTCGCGTGCGGTACCGGCCGTCAGGTCGGCCCAGGTGACACCGTCGGGCAGGTCGTAGCGCATCGCCGACGGGCCGTCGACCGCGAAGCGCATCCATCCCTCCTCAATGGACGCGACGTGCTTGATCAACCCGCCCAGGCACAGCGCGCTGACCGTCGGGTGCTCGCCGGCCTGTTCGTCGCTGAGCCCGCGCGTCGTGTCGGTCAGGGCGGCGCGCGCGGTCGCGAGCTGGGCGAGCAGGTCGGCCCGCTCGTCGTCGAGTGTGGAGGACGTAGAGGGCGTAGAGGACGTGGAGGGCGTAGAGGACGTATTCGTGGCGGTCACGGTGATCGGGTCCTTCTGTTCGTTGCTTTTGTCTGGCTGTTCGTTGCTGCTGTCCGGCACGGAAGAACAGTCGCAGGAGAAGCGGTCAGGTCGTGTCCGCTTCTCAGGGCAACATGGGAGTCATGCAGAAGACCTCAGCGCGGCTGCTGTCGCTGCTCTCGCTGCTCCAGGCACGACGGGACTGGCCCGGGGCTCTGCTGGCCGACCGGTTGGACGTCAGCCCGCGCACCGTGCGCCGCGACGTCGACCGCCTGCGCGAGCTCGGCTACCCCATCGTGGCCACCAAAGGTCCCGACGGGGGGTATCGGCTCGGCGCAGGCACACAACTGCCCCCGTTGCTGTTCGACGACGACCAGGCCGTCGCCCTCGCCGTCGCGCTCCAGATCGCCACCACCACCGGTGCCGGGATCGAGGAGGCCGCGGCGCGCGCGCTGAACACCGTCCGACAGGTCATGCCCGCACGGCTGCGCCGCCGCATCGAAACCCTCCAGGTCACCGTCGTCGAGCGGCCCCTGGCCAGGCCGAACCCGCAGGTCGACAGCAGCGTGCTCATGACGCTCGGCGACGCCGTCCACGCCCGCGAAGTGCTGCGCTTCGACTACACCCCCGCCTCCCCGGCGGGAACCGGCGACGGCGACCCCGCCGACGCTCCACCGCGCCGGGTGCAGCCCCACCACCTCGTCACCTGGGGCGGGCGCTGGTACCTCGTCGCCTGGGACCTCGACCGCGACGACTGGCGCACCTTCCGTGCCGACAGGATCAGCCCGCGCACCCCCACGGGCCCCCGTTTCACCCCGCGTGAACTGCCCGGTGGGAACGTGGCCGCCTTCGTGACCAGCAGGTTCCAGGGTGCGGACGGATCCGGCGACTCGGACGGCTCCGGCGGCTGGCCCTGCCGAGGCGAGGTGATCCTCGACCTCCCCGCCGCCGTCGTCCTGCGCCACACCCGTGAGGGGATCGTCGAGGAACTCGGCCCGGACCGCTGCCGCCTAGTCCTGGGCTCTTGGTCGTGGCCCGGCCTGGCGGCCACCCTCGGCAGGTTCGACGCCGACATCGAGGTCGTCGGGCCGACCGAACTCAGGGACGCCTTCGCGCACTTGGCCCGCCGCTACGCCAACGCCGCAACCGACGTACCGACGCAGGAAACCCAATAGGACAAAACCAACTATTTACACCAAAACGCCATCCAAACAACGTCCGGGACCGTATCTGATACAAGGCACATCCCAATGGGAGGAATGCCATGGCCATCTTCAGTGATCTCTTTCCTGCCAGACACGGTGACCACGACCACGGCCACGGCCACGGCCACGACCGCGGGAGGAACGACCACTCGGGTCACGACGACCACTCGATGAACAGGCACGGCCGTCACTCCGACTTCGAGGACCACCGGTCCGGTCACGACGAGTGAAAGCCGGAGCGGACCGGCCTCCGGAGGACCGACCGGAGCCGGTCCGCTTCGTCGTCCGAGCGATGGTCGACGAACGGATGACGGACGCATGCGATGAAGCGTGTCCCGAGCCATGTTCTGGAGCGGCTGCTGTCGGTGGGCGAGCAGTCCGCGCCCCTGGTGACGGCCGCACCGCCGGTGCCGCCGCGCGAGGTCTTCCGGCGCTTTTGGCCCTACACCCGCGGCCGACGGCGCTGGCTCGTGCCGCTCGTGCTGTTCAGTCTCACCGGTCCCCTGGTCGACGCGGCCGAACTGTGGCTCTTCAAAATCGTGGTGGACGACGTGCTCGTCCCGCGGGACCTGCGACCGTTCCTCTGGATCGCACCGGTCTACCTGGGGCTGGTCGTCGCCTCCGGCGTTCTGGGGTTCGCCGACGACATGACGGCCACGTGGGTCGGCGAGCGCTTTCTGCTGACCCTGCGCGCCGACGTCTTCCGGCACGTCCAGCAGCTCTCGCTCGGGTTCTTCGAGCGGCGGCGGCTCGGGGACGTACTGTCGCGCGTCACGGGTGACGTCGACGCCGTCGAGACGTTCCTGCTCTCCGGTGTGGCGGACGTTCTCTACAACGTGATCCGGCTGGGCGTCTTCCTCGGGCTGCTGTTCTACCTGCGCTGGGACCTGACCCTCCTCTCACTTGTCATCGTGCCGCTCTTCTGGCGCGCCGCCCGGCACTTCTCCCGGCTGGTCAGGGAGGCGTCCCGGGAGCGCAGGCGGCGCAGTGGCTCGCTGAGCGCCGTCGCCGAGGAGTCGCTGGGGAACGTGGCCCTGGTCCAGGCATACAACCGGCAAGGCTGGGAGGAGCGCCGATTCGAGCGCGAGAACGTCGGCAAGTTCCAGGCCTCGATGACCACGGCACGCATCCGTGCCGTCTACCGGCCGGTGGTCGAGCTCATCGAGGTGTCCGGTGGCCTCGCCGTCATGGGCCTCGGCACCTGGAAGCTGGCACAGGGCCAGCTCACACTGGGCGGACTGCTGGTCTTCCTGGCCTTGATCGGCAAGCTCTACAGCCCGATCCGCGACCTGTCCCGCCTGGGCAGCACCTTCTACGCCGCGTCGGCCTCCGCGGAACGGATCATCGAGTTGCTGGACCAGCGCCCCCAGGTCGTCGAGTCCGCCGACGCCCACCGGATCGGCCGGGCCCTGGGCGAGGTCGAGTTCGACGGCGTGTCCTTCCGCTACCCCGGTACGCCGGCCTTGGCGCTGTCCGAGGTGTCGTTCCACGTCTCCCCCGGCGAGAGTCTGGCGCTGGTCGGAGCGAGCGGCGCGGGCAAGTCCACCGCAGCCAAGCTGCTGTTGCGGTTCTACGACCCCGACCGGGGCGCGGTCCGGCTCGACGGGAGCGACCTGCGGGAACTGGCCCTGTCCGACGTGCGGGAGAGCCTCGCGGTGGTCCTGCAGGAGACGCTGGTCTTCCACGGGACGGTGCGGGAGAACATCGCCTACGGGCGGCCCGGCGCGACGGATGCGGAGATCGTCGCGGCGGCCCGCGCCGCCGACGCCCACGACTTCATCCGGCTGCTGCCCGACGGCTACGACACGATGGTCGGCCAGCGCGGCCGGACGCTCTCCGGCGGACAGCGCCAGCGCCTCGCGATCGCCCGCGCGATGATCAGGGACGCACCCGTGCTGCTGCTGGACGAACCGACCACCGGCCTCGACGCCCGGTCGGGCCTGCGTGTCATGGACCCGCTGCGCCGCCTGATGGCCGGGCGGACCACCGTCGTCATCTCGCACAACCTGCTCACCGTCCGCGACGCCACGCGGATCGTCGTACTCGACCACGGGCGGGTCCTGGAGACCGGGACCCACGACGACCTGCTCGCGCGCGGCGGTGCCTACGCCGGTCTCCACCGCTTGCACGCCGTGCCCGGCCCCGCCCGGGCGGGCGGCCCGCTGCCGGGGGCGGTGGCGACGTGACCGGGACGCGCACTCAGGTGCGGGCGCCCGCGGCGGGGGAACCCGCTCCCCCGCCCCTGGCCCCGGGCACCCGTCCCGCGCCGGGCTACGAGATCCTGCGGCACCTCATGCGCACGGGCTGGCTGGACCTGTACGACGCGTGGAGCGAGGAGCGGGCCTCCCGGTGTGTCGTCAAGGTCGTACGTCCGGACCGCCGCGACGAGGCCCGGCCGCGGGCCCGGCTGCTGCGGGAGGGCCGGTGGCTGTGCGCCTTCAGCCATCCGCACCTGGTCCGCGCGTACGAGACCCTGGAGTGGCCGGAGCCGCTTGTCGTCCTGGAGACGCTGACCGGGGAGACGCTGTCCCATCTCGTCCACCGCCTGCGACGGCGACCGGCCGCTGCCGACGTGGCCCTTCTCGGCGTGCAGTTGTGCTCCGCGGTCCACTACCTGCATGGCCGGGGCCTGCTGCACCTGGACCTCAAGCCGTCCAACGTGGTGGTGGACTGCGGCCATGCGAAGGTGCTCGACCTCAGCGTGGCGCGGCCGCCCGGGCGTGCCCCGGCCGGGTTGGGCACGTTCCGCTACCGCGCACCCGAGCAGGCGCGCGGCGGCCCGCTGACAGCCGCCGCCGACGTGTGGGGCATCGGCATCACGTTGTACGAGGTGGCGAGCGGCGACGTGCCTTTCGCCCTCCGCGGGACCGCGGAGAGCACGGACGACGGCGACGGGTGTCCGCAACTGGAGGTGAGCGCACCGCCGGTCGGCTCGCGGCGCCGGCTGCCCCGCGCGCTCGCGGCGGCCATCGACGGCTGCCTGGGCATGGACGCGTCGGCCCGGCCGACGGTCACCGAACTGGCCGCGTCGCTCGGCGCGATCGTCCCGGCGTACGGCCCCCGTACGCCCTCGACCGAGAACCCGAGACCCGGGAACGTCGCTACGTTTCCCCGCCCGACGTGAAGTGGGTGGTGGCGAGCACGGTCCCGTCGGGCGACGTCAAGCGGGCGCCGAACACGGACGCGGGGTCGACGGGGGTCGGGCCGCCCCAGAACCCGCGGCCCTGGTGCAGGGTGAAGGCGCCCGTCCGGACCGTGCCGCCGTCGCGCCGCTCCAGCAGGCAGGAGACCATGCCGCTGTACGAGGTGTGCGTGCCGGTGAGGTCGACGGTCATGTAGATCCAGCCCGGGGAGCCGGTGTGGGCGTACACCTCACCGGCCGACTGCTTGGGGGCCGCGGCCGAGGTGAGATCGCCGTGCAGCAGGTCGGTCTCGCCGCCGGTGGACCGGGAGGCGCCGGTCACCACGTTCTCGATCGCTGTTCCGACTGCCCAGCCGCCGAAGCCGACGGCGAGGACGAGCGCGGCCACCGCGGAGGCGAGCCGGAGCCGAAGCCGACCGCCGAAGCCCCTGCGCCGGGCGCCCGAAGCGCGGGCGCGCGCCCGGCCGTCCTGGGCCGGCGTCCCCTGGGTCAGCGCCTGTGCCACCCGGATCTCGAAGCCGACGGGCGGCTCGCAGCCCGGCAGCAGTCCGATCAGCCCGTCGCCGACGAGGGTCAGCTGTCCGACGTACTCACGACAGTCCGCGCATCGGTCGAGGTGGGCGACCGCTGCGGCCCGCTCGCGTCCCGGCAGTATGCCGAGAGCGAGTTCGGCGCCGATCTCCCGCAGCTTCTCGCAGGTCATGTCATTGGACATGGTCGCCTCGCTTCGGGGACGCGAGCGTGGTGCGCAGCTTCGCCATCGCGGTCCTGATGCGCGTCTTCGCGGTGCCCAGCGGGATGTTCTCCCAGTCGGCAACCTCCTGGGCCGTCATGCCGTAGATGCTCGCCATCACCAGCGCGCGGCCCTGTTCGCGGGGCAGTTCCGCCACCGCCGCCCGCAGCCGGGAGGACGCCTCGTCGGCCAGGACGTGCTGTTCGGGGGTGTTGCTGACGACTCCCAGGATCACGTCGAGGTCCTCGGGCGCCACCGGCTCCGGCCGTCGCGCGCGGACGGCGTCGATGGCGAGGTTGTGCGCGATGGTCGTCAGCCAAGTCTTCACCGAGCCGCGCCGCGAGTCGTAGATCTGGGCATGCCGCCAGGCACGCTCGAAGGTCTGCTGGGCGATGTCCTCGGCGAGTTGCGTGTCCCCGGTGACGGCGACGGCGACACCGAAGACGGTGTGCTGAAACCTCCGTACGAAGGTAACGGCCAGCTCCGGGTCGCCGGTGGCCAGACCGGTCAGCAGAGCCTCGTCCGGGAGACGGCCCACGGGGAACCGGAATCTCGACATACCCATATATACGGTCCGCCCCCGCCAGGAGATTGCCCGGCTGTCACGGAACCTCACCCTCCGATTCTCCCGCGCTTCCGCCTGCACGGCGCGGGCAGCGGGCAACGGGCTGCACGCTCATGGTGAGGGTGACGGGGGACGTGGTGTCGGGGGTGCCTGGGGTGAGGCTTGGGCGAGCCTTCGGTGGCCTGCCGGGACGCTCAGTGGCCGTAGGGCGGCTCGAAGCACCCGGTCTCCGGGTACGGGCCGTTGGTCGTCACCTCGTAGTTGGACTTCTGCACAAACGCCGTGACGCAGGCGTCGCCATGGACCCGAAGGCCGTCCGACGCTCCCTCGGGCGTGACCTCGCGACCGCCCGTGAATCGCGAGTTCATGGCCCTGACAATCAGCGTCCCACCGAGCGGCTTCCCGTTCGACCCGGTCCGCTCTTCCTCGTAGCCGAGGTGGAGCAGTGTCGCGCGTACCGTCACGGGGTCCCACTTCTTCTGCTCCCACAGCCGCTTCAGGACCGGCCTGATGCGATCGGCTTCCCTTCCCGCGTCCATCGCACTGGCGGGCGACATGGCTCCAGGGCGGCGATAGCCGTTGTTCTCGTTGTAGCGGGGAGCACCGTCGCCCGCCTCTGGCTCCACGTACGGCGTAGTCGACGCGAGCTTGACGGTCTGCCTCGCTGATTTCGGGGTGGACGGGGGGGGCGTGTCGGATGCGCGCCGGAGTTGGACTGTCGCTCACCGTGGTCGCCGATGCCGGGTTCGGGGTCGTCGGTGTGGCAGTACAGGCACATCCGCACCCGGTCGGTGCCGTCGGGCGAGGGCGGGAGATGGAGGAGAGGTTCCTCGTCCGGCCATCCGTCGAGGATGCCGCCCTGTTCGAGCGTCGCGAGGCAGAGGGTGGGGAGGTCGGCCCGCGGGCTGCTCTCTTCCGCGGGCTCCCACTCGGCGCCGGTTTCGGGTGCCGGCGGGCCGTTGTGGACCTGGACGGTCAGCTGGAGGGGGCCGGTGTCGGTGGTGGTGAGGACGACGGTGCCGGCGTCGGTCGCCGGACCGCGGCGCCAGCCGAAGGGCATCTCCCGGGGGTACTCGTAGACGACGCGTGCGACGAGCGAGGTTCCGCGCGCCTCGACGCCCGCCCAGTGCGCGTCGTCGAGGCGTAGCACCAGACGTACGTCGCTCGCCTCCCACGCCGCGTCCCTGGCGCGTACCCCCAGCAGATGGCGGGCTCCGATGCCGGTCGGGCCGCCGTGAGTGCCACACCGCCGCCGCCCGTTGCCGGGGCGGCGAACCGCGCGGCTGCCAGCGGACGGCGGCGAGGAACGTCTCGCGTCCGTTGACATGGAACCCAGGGGTGGTTCCACGTGGTCGCACTCCCAGGTGGACCGCGAACCCCGGTCCACCGCCGCCCCGCTTCACCCACGGGTCGTACAGCGGTCCTCCACCTGCGCGGGCACCGGCCCGGCACCGATCACCCCTGTCGACCGAGGCGGCCTTCTGCGCGCACCGACCGTGACCACATCACTCGTGCCAGTAACTACGGTCATGGGCACGGCAGTTGATATGCGAAGCTGTCGTCAGCCGCTCGCGGGCAAGGTAGCCGGGGCAGTCGTCGAGAGGAGCGCAGCGTGAGTCAGGACGGCTTCCGCACCGAGGAGATAGACACCAGCAGGCCGCACCCTGCGCGGATCTACGACTACCTGTTGGGCGGCAAGGACAACTACGAGGTCGACCAACGGGCAGGCGACCAGCTCGCCTCCGCGGCACCCGAGGTGCGGATCGGCGTGCAGGCCAACCGCGCCTTCCTGCAACGCGCCGTCCGTTACGTCGTCAGCAGCGGCGTCCGTCAGATCCTCGACGTCGGCACCGGGCTGCCCACCGCCCCGAACGTGCACGAGACCGCCCACGAGGTGGCCCCGGACGTGCGCGTCGCGTACGTCGACAACGATCCGATCGTGAAGGCACACGGCGACGCTCTGCTCAGCCGCTCCGGCGCGACCAGTATCGTGCTCGCCGACCTACGCGATCCGCGGGCCATCATCGACCACCCCGACGTCCGCCGAGTCATCGACTTCGACGAGCCGGTCGCCCTGCTCCTCGTCGCCATCCTCCACTTCATCACCGAGGCGGAGAAGCCCGATCAGGCCGTCGCCGCCCTTCGCGACGCGCTGCCGGTCGGCAGCTTCCTCGTGCTCTCGCACGCCACGGGCGACTTCGCCGACCGCAGCGACGCCCAGGCCGTCTACAACAACGCCACCGCCACACTGAACCTGCGAACCCGCGCCGAGGTGGAGCGGTTCTTCGACGGCTTCGAGCTGATCGAGCCCGGCCTGGCCCAGGTCCCGTTCTGGCGCCCGGACACCCCGCCGTCGGCACGATCCGGCGAGATCGGCTTCTACGGGGGCGTGGCTCGCAAGACCGGCTGAACCGGCCTCCCCGGCCGGCCCATGAGACGGCCAGGCGCCGGCACGAACGGAATCATGGCGGGATGGCTGATCGCCTCCCCCGCATCGCCAACTGTGCTGCGGCTCAGGGAGTACACGGAGACCGGCCAGAGCGAAAACCTGGATGCCGGCGCCGATCCCTTCGGCGTCACGGACGCCGGCTTGTGCAGCGCCGTCTCCCGAGCCTGCTGGAAAGGATCCAGAACGGCGCGCTCCAATGCCGGGACGAAACAACGCCCGTCGTCCCAACGTCCTGGCCCCCAACGTCGCGAGCGCGCCCGCATCCGCCGTGAACGACAAGGACGCTGAGGCCAACCCACCACCCGAGCAGCCTGACCCCCACACCTCAAACGTCCTTTGTCACGGCGCCAGTGCCGTGATCGCGATGGTCGGGCAGATGTCGATGAGTCTGCAGTTTACGGACGGGCTTGCGTGCGGTCTCGTACGAGGATCTTGCCGGTGTTCTCGCCGCGCAGCATTCCCAGGAACGCGTCCACTATGCACTCGAAACCGTCAACCACCGTCTCGTCCAGAGCGAGTCGGCCGCTCTGCAGATGCGGAACCGCGAACTCGTACAACTCCTCCTGCACGTCACGGTAGTTGCTGACCAGGAAGCCCTCCATACGGAGGCTCTTCTCCACGATGTCCGCGTAGTTGAAGCGCGGCTTCGGCGCGTCGGGGGTGTTGTACTGGCTGATCGTGCCGACGCGGACGATGCGCCCGAACTCGCGCAGCGCTCCCACCGCCGCGGCCAGTTGCTCGCCACCGACGTTGTCGACGAACACGTCGATGCCGCCCGGCGCGGCCTTGCCCAGCAGGTCGGCGGCGGCCCCGTCGTGGTAGTCGAAGACGGCGTCATAGCCCACCTCCCGTGTGAGGTGGCCGGCCTTCGCCGCCGAGCCCGCACTGCCCACGAGCCGTCCGGCGCCGAGCAGTCTGGCGAACCGCCCGGTCGCCGTGCCGACCCCGCCCGCGGCGGCCGACACGAACAGGTCCTCCCCCTCCTGGAGCCGGGCGATCCGGGTCAGGCCCACATAGGCGGTCAGGCCGGTGCCGCCGAGAGTGCTCAAGTACGCGGTCAGGGGCACCCCGTCGAAGCGGGGCAACTGCCGGATCTCCTCAGGCTTGACCACCGCGTGCGTGCGCCAGCCCTGCCGGTGGAACACGATCTCACCCTCGGTCAGCCGAGGCGTGCGCGAGGCGATCACCCGCCCGATGGTGCGGCCCTCCAGCGGTGCGTCCAGCGTGAAGCCGCCGGGCACGTCGTCCATCATCTCGCGGTGGTAGGGGTCGACGGACCAGTAGAGGTTTTCCACGAGCGCGCTGCCTGCTGCGGGGCCGGGACGCGTGGACTCGACGAAGGCGAAGTGCTCGGCGGTGGGAAAGCCGTGGGGGCGGGTGGTCTGGTGCACGGTGAGCGCGGTCTCGTTCATGCTCGGACCGTAGGGAGGGAATGCGGCACCCGGGCAGTCGGTTGGGCCCATGCGACACACCGTTCCATGAGCAGTTCTCATACGTCGAGGTGAGCGCCCCGTGGCCCGCACGACCGATTCCGATCTCGCCCCGCGGGAACTGCGCGTCCTGGTGGCGGTCGCGGACACCGGCGGCTTCTCGGCCGCGGCCGACACACTCGGTCTGACCCAGTCCGCCGTCTCCCACTCGGTTCGCGGCAGCGAGCGCAAGATCGGTGCCGTCCTCTTCGAACGCGGCCGCACCGGAGCCCGCCCCACCCCTGCCGGAGAGAAGGCCGTCGCGCATGCCCGCCGCGTCCTGCGCCTGCTGGACGTCCTGACCGCCGAGGCGCGCGGCGCGGCCCGGCCCGGAGCTGCGGAGGGGCCGCTGCGGATCGCGGCTTTCCGCAGCGCGGCTCTCCACCTGCTGCCGCCCGTCCTGCAGCGGCTGCGCGCCCGGCACCCCGGGATCGAGCCGCGGGTGCGGATCGTACGCGAGGTGGGGCGCGGCACTGCGGGCGAAGTGGCCGACGGGAAGGCCGACATAGCGATCGCCACGCTGGGCGGCTCCGTGCCGCTTCCACAAGGACTGGTCGCGAGCGGGCTCTTTGAAGAGCCGTATGCGCTGGTGCACGCGACGGGTCACGCCGCCCCGCGCTCACTGCCGCTGGTCGACTGGGTCGAAAACTGTGGCTCGTACACCCGCGACTGGTGGGCCGCGCAGGACTGGATCCCGAAGGCGACCGTCGAGGCGGAGGACGACGGAGCGGTGCTCTCCTTGGTGAGCGGAGGTCTCGGAATGGCGATCATGCCGGCGCTCTCCTTGGTCGGAGCACCGAACTCGGTCGGTATCACTGATCTCGGCCCCAAGCGCCCGACACGCCACGTCGGCTATGCCACCACCTCCGAACTGGCCGGATCCGCTGTCGTGCGCGCCTTGGTGAGGGAACTGCGGGCGACGGCCCCGCAGGGTGTGAGCCTTCTCAGCACCGAGGCTTGATCAGATCAAGTGGGCGAGCTGCCTGACACGGGCAGCCGTGGTGTGCCACGACCGTCTTGCGAGGCGCCTGCCACGGGTTCTTCCACGGCTGGAACCGGTCGGCGGCCTGTACGGCATCCGCTGGGGAGGCCGGCCCAGCGCCGCCGCAGCTTGAGCGGCCTGCGGCCGCCGGCCGGGCAGCCGGGAGCCGATCCTGAGATCAGCTGATGTGGGCAGCGACGGTTCGCGCACACACCAGGGACTCCGTATGCGTCGTGTCCACCTCCAGGTCATAGAGCACCCCCTCGTGAACCCCGTCCGCCTGCGACGCGGCCATCCCCTGGATGCGGTCCCCTCGTGCGACCTCACGGCCCGCGGCGACCGCGCTCTCACACCTGACGCCGACCCACAGCACAGCCAGTCCGCCCAGAGCCCGCTGCCACCGCTGCTGGGATGCCGCTCCGCCGAGGAAGACGTCATCGATGATGACCCTGGCGCCTGCGCGGGCCATCGCCACAACGCCCTCCATCCAGGCAGCCTCCAACGCCCGGAAGTCCGCCCCGACGCTCACCTCGCCATCCGCCGCGAACACGATTCCCTCGTCCGACGCCTGCATCTTCGCGGGCATGGCGTCGACAAGGGAATCGCACCCGAACGCCAGCCACGGATCCGGCGGCGGGTTCGCGGTTCGACCCGGGCGGCCGCTTCATGCAAGGGAGCGTCAGCCACGCCGACGACCTTGCCTCGCCTGCCCGTTTCGACGCTCTGGACGCCCTGCGCGAGATCGCCGGGCAGGCGGGCCTGTCGCTGACCGAGCCGGCGCTGGCGTTCGCCGGCAGCCATCCCGCGATCACCTCGACCATCATCGGGCCCCGCACCATGCAGCACCTGGAGGACGCTCTGTCCGCGGCGGACGTCAGCCTCGGCACGGACGTACTCGACGCCGTCGACAAGGTCGTTCCCCCGGGTAGCGACATGCCAGGGGTCGACCACTTCCTCCCGTACCCGGCGCTCCAACCGGAGTCCCGACGACGGCCCGAGAGCCGGCCGTCCTGACGTCCGTCCCCCTGCCGGCAGGTCCCGCTGCCATGGCCCTCAGCAACTGCCCCGACCAGCCCATCGCCGTCACCCTCGCCAGCTGACCCCGCACCGCCCTGCGCGGCCGGAGGTCCCTCGGCCGAGGCCCGAGCCGGGCGCGCGCGAGGCGAGGCTGACCGGGCGGTGGGAGTTCAGCCTGCGGCGGGAGTTCCGGCGACCGGCGCCTTGGCTAATCTGCACGGGTGACCACCGACCTGACCCTGCTGCCACGTATCGCCTATCGCGGACAAGAGATCACCGCGCCCCGGCTCCGCGGCCTCCTCGCGCTGCTCGCGGGCGACTTGCGCACGGGCTGCAGCACCGAGCGGCTGGTGGCAGGCCTGTGGCCGGACGAGCTGCCGGAGCGGCCGGGAAAGGCGGTGCAGGTCCTCGTGTCCAGGGCGCGGGCGCAGCTGGGCGCCGACGTCCTCGCGAGCACGCCGACCGGATACCGGCTCACCCTCGCCGAGGACCAGGTCGACAGCTCCGCCCTGCTGCTGCACGCCGCCGCCGGGGCGGACCGGGCCAGGGCCGGGGACCACGCGGGATCGCTGGCCGCGGCCGAGGCCGGGCTCGCGCTGTGGGAGGGCACTCCTGACGGGGCCGGCAGCGCCGACGACCCCGTGGCCGCGTTGCGCACCGAGCGGGCTCCCGTCCGCGGCACGCTCGTACGCGCGCGGGCGCTCGCGCTCGCCCGGCTGGGGCGGCATGCGGAGGCGGCCGGGCCGCTGGCCGTCGCGGCCTCGGAGCATCCGCGCGACGAGGAAGTGCTCGCCGAGTTGCTGCGCGGTGAGGCGGCGACGGCGGGCCCGTCCGCCGCACAGATGCGGTACGAGGCGTACCGCCGTGAGCTGCGCGAGACGCTCGGCACGGATCCGGGCGCCGGGCTCAAGGCCGTACAGCAGGAGCTGTTGCGCGGCGAGGCGCCTGTGGTCAGGCACGGTGTGCCGCACGAGCCGAACCCGCTGCTCGGCCGGGACGAGGACATCGCGGCGGTGGAGCGGCTGCTGCGTGTCTCCCGCGCCGTCACCGTCGTCGGCCCCGGCGGCCTCGGCAAGACCCGGCTCGCGCACGCCGTCAGCCGCCGGGCCGAGCAGCGCGTGCTGTATTTCGTGCCGCTCGCCGGCGTCACCGCGGACGAGGACGTGGCCGCCGAGGTCGCCTCCGCGCTCGGCGTCGGCGCCATGAGCGGCCCCAGCTCGGCCGACCCGGTGTCCGGCATCCTGGGCGTGCTCGGCTCCGGGTCCGCGCTCGTGGTGCTGGACAACTGCGAGCAGGTCGTCCGCGGCGCCGCCGACCTCGTGCAGGCCCTGGTCTCCTCCTCGAAGGACCTGCGGGTGCTCGCCACCAGCCGGGCCCCGCTGGGCCTCACATCGGAGGCGGTGTACGCGCTGCCGGAGCTCGGTCTCGACATCTCCATCGAGCTGTTCACGCAGCGGGCCCGGGCCGCCCGGCCCGGCGTGGAGCTGCCGCCGGACGCGGTGGCCGAGCTGTGTCGCCACCTCGACGGGCTGCCGCTCGCCGTGGAGCTGGCCGCGGCGCGGGTGCGGGTCCTTTCGGTACCGGAGATCGCCCGCCGCCTCGGCGACCGGTTCGCGCTGCTGCGCGGCGGGGTGCGGGGCGTGCCGGAGCGCCACCGCACGCTGCACGCGGTCGTGGACTGGAGCTGGAACCTGCTCACGGAGGACGCCCGGGCGGCGCTGCGCACACTGTCCGTCTTCCCCGGCGGCTTCCTGGGCGAAGCGGCGGAGCAGGTCCTCGGCGAGGATGCGCTGTTCCTCCTTGAGCAGCTGGCCGATCAGTCGCTGCTCACCGTCGCCGACACCCCGGCCGGCGTGCGGTTCCGGATGCTGGAGACCGTACGGGAGTTCAGCGCGGCCCGGCGTGAGGAGGCGGGCGAGGACGAGGAGGCCGTCGGCCGCTTGCTCACCTGGGCGCGGGACTTCGGGGTCGCGTACCACGACGCGCTCTTCGGCTCGGATTCGCAGGCCGCCTGGGAACGGATCAAGGCCGAGCAGGACAACCTCGTGCTGGCCCTGCGGCACGCCCTGGCCCGTACGGACAACCCCGCCACCGCCGCCCTCACCGCCGCCCTCGCCAGTCTGTGGTCCACCGGCACCAACTTTCCCCGCCTCGACGCCCTCACCGCGGACACCGGCCCGCCGCTTTCGCACTACCACCCCGAGCCCGAATACGTCGAAGTCGCGCGCACCGCCGCGGTGTTGGGCACGGCGACCGTGTTCATGGGTCCCGGCCCGCGCGCCATACGCCAGCTGGTCACTCTCCGGCGGCTGCCCCCGGCCCCGCCGGACACACTGATGCGCGCCACCGCGGTCGTGCTGAGCGCGATCCCCGAGATACGGCCTCCCGACTACGACGTGCTGCGGGGACTCTGCGAGGGTGAGAGCGGCAGCGAGCAGCCGCTGCTCTCCGGCATCGCCGAGTGCGTCGCCTGCTACGTCTGGGAGTTCGAGCACGACATCGACCGCGCGCTCGCCTCGGCCCGCCGGATGGTCGTCGGACTGGCGCCGGTCGACAATCCGTCCGTTCAACTCATGGTGCATTCCCGGCTGAGCGAGCTGTGCCTGCGGACGGGGCGGGGCGAGGAGGCGTACGAACATCTCAAGGCGGCACTCAAGGTGCTGCCGCGGCTCGGCGACGGGCACGACTACATCAGCATCCGCTCGCTCCTCGTCTTCGCCTGCCTGCAGCGCGGCGAGACCGACGAGGCCGAGGACTGGCTGCGGCAGGCGGAGAGCGACAACACCCCGCAGCAGGACGACTTCTACCGGCCCGACCTCTGCGGGCGCGCCGAGATCGCGCTCGCCCGCGGACTGACCGAGGTCGGGCTCGGCCTGTGGCGCGGCGTCGTGGAGCGCATGCTCGCGGCCGGCTCGATACGCGGCGGTGACGCCCGGATCGACCCGTGGGTGTTCCTGATCCAGTCGGTGGCGGTGACGGCGCACGCGCACGCCGACCGACTCGCGCTGGTCGCGGAGGTGGTCGACCGGTTGCGGCAGCGGCTGCGGACGCTGCTCTGCGATCCGGTCGGCTCACCCTCCGAACTGCCCCTGTTCGGGACGATGCTGCATGCCCTCGGCATGGTGGGGCTCGCGTCCGGCGACACCGGTGCCGTACGCCTGATCGCGCTGGCCGAACGGCTGGGGGTGCTGCGCGAGTTCCAGCCGACGATGTCGGCGGACCGCGCCCGCAGGGCGGCCGAGGATGCCGACAGGGCGGCGTACGCCGACGCGGTGTCGGAGTACACCGCCCTGGAGCGGGACGAGTTGCGGGAGGCAGCCCGCGCTGTCATGGCGGTTACTTCGGGTCGCGGTTGAACGACGCCATCGACCAGCGGTAGCCGAGCACGGTCAGGCCGACGCACCAGAGGATCGCGATCCACCAGTTGTTGCCGATCTCGGTGCCGAGCAGCAGCCCGCGCAGGGTCTCGATGGCCGGGGTGAACGGCTGGTACTCGGCGATCGGCTGGAACCAGCCCGGCATCGTGTCGGCCGGGATGAAGGCGCTCGAGATGAGCGGCAGGAGGATCAGTGGCTGTGCACTGTTGGCGGCCGCCTCGGCGTTCGGGCTGGCCAGGCCCATCCCGACCGCGATCCAGGTGAGCGCCAGGGAGAACAGCGTGAGCAGCCCGAACGCCGCCAACCACTCCAGGACCGTGGCGTCCGTGGACCGGAAGCCGATGGCCACGGCGACGGCGCCGACGAGGACCACGCTGGCGATGCACTGCAGCACGCTGCCGACGACGTGCCCGATGAGCACGGACCCGCGGTGGATCGCCATCGTGCGGAAGCGGGCGATGAGGCCCTCGTTCATGTCCATGGAGACGTACACCGCGGCCCCGATCACGGTGCCGCCGATGGTCATCATCAGGATGCCCGGGACGATATAGGCGATGTACTCGGAGCGGTCCGCGCCGCCGCCACCGATGCCCGCGCTCATCACGTCACCGAAGATGTAGACGAAGAGCAGCAGCAGCATGATCGGCGTGAGCAGCAGGTTCAGGGTTCCGGATGGGTAGCGCCACGCGTGCAGCAGATTGCGGCGCAGCATCGTGGACGAGTCGCGGACGGCGAGGGAGAGGGCGCTCATCGGACAGTCTCCTTGGGCTGGTTGGGCTGGCTGGGCACGTTGGTGGCGCCGGTCAGGGCGAAGAACACGTCGTCGAGGTCGGGGGTGTGCACGGTCAGCTCGTCCGCCTCGATGCCGGCCGAGTCCAGCCAGTCGAGGATGGAGCGCAGCTCGCGCTGGCTGCCGCCGCTGGGGATCTGCAGCGCCAGTGCCTCGTCGTCGCGGGTGACCTCGCGCAGGGCGACGGCGGCGGACTGGTACGCGGCCGGGTCGGTGAAGCGGAGCCGGACGTGTCCGCCCGGAATGAGCCGCTTCAGCTCCTCGGCGGTGCCCTCGGCGGCGATCTTCCCGTCGTTGAGCACGGCGATGCGGTCGGCGAGTTCGTCGGCCTCCTCAAGGTACTGGGTGGTGAGGAAGACGGTGACGCCGCCGGAGACCAGCTCGCGGATGATCCCCCACATGTTGTGGCGAGCACGCGGGTCGAGGCCGGTGGTCGGCTCGTCGAGGAAGATGATCCGCGGGTCGCCGACGAGGGTCATGGCGAGGTCGAGGCGGCGCTTCATGCCGCCGGAGTAGGTGGAGGCGGGCTTCTTCGCGGCCTCCGTGAGGTCGAAGCGGTCGAGGAGTTCGGCGGCGGTACGGCGGCCCTCGCTGCGGGAGAGGTGGTGCAGGTCCGCCATGAGGAGCATGTTCTCCTCGCCGGTGATCAGGCCGTCGACGGCGGAGAACTGCCCGGTGACGCCGATCGCGGCCCGCACGGCCTGCGGGTCGACGGCGAGGTCGTGACCGCCGACGTGCAGGTCGCCGGCGTCGGCGGTGATGAGGGTGGAGAGGATCTTCACGGCGGTGGTCTTGCCGGCGCCGTTCGGGCCGAGCAGGGAGAAGACGGTGCCGGTCGGCACCGCCAGGTCGATGCCGTCGAGCACGACCTTGTCCCCGTAGGCCTTGCGCAGCCCCTTGGCCGCGATGGCGAGTGAGTGCGTTGTCGTTGTCGTCATGCCGAGGAGGTTGCGGCAGGGCGCATTCAGCGCGGTTTCACGATGGTTTCAGTGCCCTGGAACCGGGCGGCGGAGGGCAACGCCTTATCGCCTCCCTGCCGTGGTCGAAGTCCGCCGGGACCGAAGTCCCGGCCTGCGCATCAGCACACCGGCCGGGGCCCGCGCGAAGAAGCACGACACGATACGGGGGTGCACCACCCACACAGCCGGTCGCCCGCGCGGCGCCCCCAGCCACTTGGGAGACGCGTCCGACATCGCCTCCTGTGCGGCGGCAGGAGTGGAGGACCCAGCAAGTCGGGTCGCCGGAGAGATCCGGGCGGTCCTTGGGGTGAAGCCGAGCATGC
>NZ_JBEYFS010000170.1:0-26888 GCF_040634475.1 Streptomyces sp. NPDC007095 | reverse complement strand
CCGGGCGTCGCTGCCGTACCTGCGGACGAACGCGGTCAGACAGGGGACGAACGCCAGCAGCGCGAGGGCAGACAGCCCCTGGAGCAGGCCGAGGACGCAGCCAGGCGGCCGCGAGCAGCCCGACGGTGACATGGGCGGCGAGCAGCAGCCAGGCGGCGGCCGGGTCGGTCTGCGCCAGCAGGGCGGCGGCACGGCCGCCGCTGCCGCCGGTCACATGGGCCAGCGGGGTGCCCACGCTGCCGCCGCACAGCACATCGAATCCGACCGAGCGCAGCGGGCCCGCGACGGGACCGCCCGCCCTGCCGTAACAGACGTGCTGGCCCGTGGTGAACACGGTGTCGGCGGTCAGCTCCAGCGGGATGAGCAGGGCGGCGATCCGGCCGAAGCCGCGCTCGCGGCCCGCCAGCGCGTACGCGATGACGAAGACGGCCGCGGCGATCGCCGCCACGGTGCCCAGCGGCAGCGGGACCCGGGACAGCAGCACGTGCGACGCGGTGGAGAGCGTCACGACGACAGCCGTGAACAGTGCCGCGCGCACGGCTCTGAGCTGGGTCCCGGGTATGTCCATAGCGGAGCCGAGTGTCCCACGTGCTCCCGTAAGGGCCCCCTAAAGGGTTCCTATGTGTTACAGGAGCGTTGTGGCTCCGTCGTCCGGGGTGCCTACAGGCCCGGGATCCGGCCGTTGCGGAACAGGTCGACGAAGATCTGGTGGTCGGCACGCGCGCGTGCGCCGTAGCTGTGCGCGAAGTCCACCAGGAGGCCCGCGAAGCCGTCCTCGTCGGCGGCGATCGCCGCGTCGATGGCCCGCTCGGTGGAGAACGGGACCAGCTCCGAGTGGCCGCTCTCGTCGTCGGCCGCGGCGTGCATGGTGGCCGTGGCCCGGCCGAGGTCGGCGACGACCGAGGCGATCTCCTCCGGGTCGTCGATGTCGCCCCAGTCCAGGTCCACCGCGTACGGCGAGACCTCGGCGACCAGCTGGCCGGCGCCGTCCAGCTCGGTCCAGCCCAGCCACGGGTCGGCGTGCGCCTGCAGGGCGCGCTGGGAGATCACCGTGCGGTGGCCCTCGTGCTGGAAGTACTCGCGGATCGAGGAGTCCGTGATGTGCCGGGAGACCGCTGGGGTCTGGGCCTGCTTGATGTAGATCACGACATCGTTCTCCAGGGCGTCGCTGTTGCCCTCCAGAAGGATGTTGTAAGAGGGCAGCCCGGCGGAGCCGATGCCGATGCCGCGGCGGCCGACGACGTCCTTCACCCGGTAGGAGTCCGGGCGGGCCAGGGAGGACTCCGGGAGCGTCTCCAGGTAGCCGTCGAAGGCCGCGAGCACCTTGTAGCGGGTGGCCGCGTCGAGCTCGATGGAGCCGCCTCCGGGCGCGAAACGGCGCTCGAAGTCGCGGATCTCGGTCATCGAGTCGAGCAGCCCGAAGCGGGTCAGCGAGCGGGCGTCACGCAGCGCGTCCAGAAGCGGGCCCTCGGCCGTGTCCAGCGTGAAGGGCGGCACCTCGTCGCTCTTGGCGCCGGTGGCCAGCGCGTGGATGCGCTCGCGGTAGGCGCCCGCGTACACCTTGACCAGCTCGGTGATCTGGTCGTCACTGAGCGCCTTCGCGTACCCGATGAGGGCCACGGAGGCGGCGAATCGCTTGAGGTCCCAGGTGAAGGGGCCGACGTACGCCTCGTCGAAGTCGTTCACGTTGAAGATCAGGCGGCCGTTGGCGTCCATGTACGTGCCGAAGTTCTCGGCGTGCAGGTCGCCGTGGATCCACACGCGGGAGGTGCGCTCGTCCAGGTAGGGTCCGCCGCGCCTCGGCCCGAACCCGATCTCCGCGGTGAGGTCGTGGTAGAAGAGGCCCGCCGTGCCCCGGTAGAACGCGAAGGCGGAGGCCGCCATCTTGCGGAACTTGACGCGGAACGCGGCCGGGTCGGCGGCCAGGAGCTCGCCGAAGGCGGTGTCGAAGACGGCGAGGATCTGCTCGCCGCGTTGCTCGGCGCTGAGCTGCGGGACCGACATCGCTGGGTGCCTCCTGGTGCAGGTGGTGCGTGACATGAGGGAAGGACGTGTCCGTCCGCCGGGACGGTTGCTTCCGTCCTGTCCCAACGGACGAAGGTACGCGGGAGTGCCCGCGCGCCGGGGACGAACGGTACGCGCGCGTGCCCCGCGCCCCGGATGAAGGTACGGGTGATCGGCCCGCCCGTCACCCGACCACCGCCCCTCATCGAGGAGCTTCGCGCCCAGTGTTCGTCTCCAGTGTCAGTGGCGCGTCATAGACTTCGACGCTGTCCCCCCAGACTGTCCGCAGCCTGTCGACGATTGTTCTCCTTGGAGGCCGAAGCCGTGTCAAAGCCGCCGTTCACGCACCTGCACGTCCACACCCAGTACTCGCTGCTGGACGGTGCCGCGCGGCTCAAGGACATGTTCAATGCCTGCAATGAGATGGGCATGACGCACATCGCCATGAGTGACCATGGCAACCTCCACGGGGCGTACGACTTCTTCCACACGGCGAAGAAGGCGGGCGTCACGCCGATCATCGGCATAGAGGCGTACGTCGCCCCCGAGTCCCGGCGCAACAAGCGCAAGATCCAGTGGGGCCAGCCCCACCAGAAGCGCGACGACGTGTCCGGTTCGGGTGGTTACACGCACAAGACGATCTGGGCGGCGAACCGGACCGGCCTGCACAACCTCTTCAAGCTCTCCTCGGACGCGTACGCCGAGGGCTGGCTCCAGAAGTGGCCCCGCATGGACAAGGAGACCATCTCCCAGTGGTCCGAGGGGCTCATCGCCTCCACCGGCTGCCCCTCCGGCGAGCTCCAGACCCGCCTGCGCCTCGGCCAGTACGACGAGGCACTGAAGTCGGCCGCCGAGTACCAGGACATCTTCGGCAAGGACCGCTACTTCCTGGAGCTGATGGACCACGGCATCGAGATCGAGCGCCGGGTCCGCGACGGACTCCTGGACATCGGCAAGAAGCTCGGCATCCCGCCCCTGGTGACGAACGACTCGCACTACACGTACGCGCACGAGGCGACCGCCCACGACGCCCTGCTGTGCATCCAGACCGGCAAGAACCTCTCCGACCCGGACCGCTTCCGCTTCGACGGCACCGGCTACTACCTGAAGTCCACGGACGAGATGTACGCCGTCGACTCCTCGGACGCCTGGCAGCAGGGCTGCGCCAACACCCTCCTGGTGGCCGAGCAGATCGACACCGCAGGCATGTTCGAGGCGAAGAACCTCATGCCGAAGTTCGACATCCCCGAGGGCTACACCGAGATCACCTGGTTCCAGGAGGAGGTGCGCCTCGGCATGGAGCGCCGCTTCCCCGGCGGCGTCCCCGAGGACCGCCAGAAGCAGGCCGAGTACGAGATGGACGTCATCATCCAGATGGGGTTCCCGGGGTACTTCCTCGTCGTCGCCGACTTCATCATGTGGGCCAAGAAGCAGGGCATCGCCGTGGGCCCGGGCCGTGGCTCGGCGGCCGGTTCGATCGTCGCGTACGCCATGGGCATCACCGACCTCGACCCGATTCCGCACGGTCTGATCTTCGAGCGGTTCCTGAACCCCGAGCGCGTCTCCATGCCCGACGTCGACATCGACTTCGACGAGCGCAGGCGCGTCGAGGTGATCAGGTACGTGACCGAGAAATACGGCGCCGACAAGGTCGCCATGATCGGCACCTACGGAAAGATCAAGGCGAAGAACGCCATCAAGGACTCCGCGCGCGTCCTGGGCTACCCGTATGCCATGGGCGACCGCCTCACCAAGGCCATGCCCGCCGACGTCCTCGGCAAGGGCATCGACCTCAGCGGCATCACCGACTCCTCGCACCCGCGCTACAGCGAGGCCGGCGAGATCCGCGCGATGTACGAGAACGAGCCGGACGTGAAGAAGGTCATCGACACGGCCAAGGGCGTCGAAGGCCTGGTCCGGCAGATGGGCGTGCACGCCGCCGGCGTCATCATGTCCAGCGAGCCCATCGTCGACCACGCCCCGGTCTGGGTGCGGCACACCGACGGCGTGACCATCACGCAGTGGGACTACCCGCAGTGCGAGTCGCTCGGCCTGCTGAAGATGGACTTCCTCGGCCTGCGCAACCTCACGATCATGGACGACGCCGTCAAGATGGTGAAGTCCAACAAGGGCGTCGACCTCGACCTGCTGGCCCTCCCGCTCGACGACCCGAAGACCTTCGAACTGCTCCAGCGCGGCGAGACCCTCGGCGTCTTCCAGTTCGACGGTGGCCCCATGCGCTCGCTGCTGCGCCTGATGAAGCCCGACAACTTCGAAGACATCTCCGCCGTCTCGGCGCTCTACCGTCCCGGCCCGATGGGCATGGACTCGCACACGAACTACGCGCTCCGCAAGAACAAGCTCCAGGAGATCACGCCGATCCACAAGGAGCTCGAAGAGCCCCTCCAGGAGGTCCTGGCGGTCACCTACGGCCTGATCGTGTACCAGGAGCAGGTGCAGAAGGCCGCCCAGATCATCGCCGGGTACTCGCTCGGCGAGGCCGACATCCTCCGCCGCGTGATGGGCAAGAAGAAGCCCGACGAGCTGGCGAAGAACTTCACCATCTTCCAGGCCGGCGCCCAGAAGAACGGCTACAGCGACGAGGCGATCCAGGCCCTGTGGGACGTGCTGGTGCCCTTCGCCGGCTACGCCTTCAACAAGGCCCACTCGGCCGCGTACGGACTGGTCTCGTACTGGACCGCCTACCTGAAGGCGAACTACCCCGCCGAGTACATGGCGGGCCTGCTCACCTCGGTCAAGGACGACAAGGACAAGTCCGCGATCTATCTGAACGAGTGCCGGCGCATGGGCATCAAGGTGCTGCCGCCGAACGTGAACGAGTCGGAGCAGAACTTCGCCGCGCAGGGCGACGACGTGATCCTCTTCGGGCTCTCCGCCGTCCGCAACGTCGGTACGAACGTCGTCGAGTCGATCATCAAGAGCCGTAAGGCCAAGGGGAAGTACGCATCCTTCCCGGACTACCTGGACAAGGTCGAGGCGGTCGCCTGCAACAAGCGCACCACGGAATCGCTGATCAAGGCGGGCGCGTTCGACACGATGGGGCACACCCGCAAGGGCCTCACCGCGCAGTTCGAGCCGATGATCGACAACGTGGTGCAGGTCAAGCGCAAGGAGGCCGAGGGCCAGTTCGACCTCTTCGGTGGCATGGGCGAGGAGGACACCAGCGAGCCGGGCTTCGGACTCGACGTGGAGTTCACCACCGACGAGTGGGACAAGGCCTATCTGCTCGCCCAGGAGCGGGAGATGCTCGGTCTGTACGTCTCCGACCACCCGCTCTTCGGCCTGGAGCACGTGCTGTCCGACAAGGCAGACGCGGGCATCTCCCAGCTCACCGGAGGTGAGCACGCGGACGGCGCGGTCGTCACCATCGGCGGCATCATCTCGGGCCTCCAGCGCAAGATGACCAAGCAGGGCAACGCCTGGGCGATCGCCACGGTGGAGGACCTGGCCGGTTCCATCGAGTGCATGTTCTTCCCGGCGACGTACCAGCTGGTGTCGACCCAACTCGTCGAGGACGCGGTCGTCTTCGTCAAGGGACGCCTCGACAAGCGCGAGGACGTGCCGCGGCTGGTCGCGATGGAGCTCCAGGTCCCCGACCTGTCGAACGCGGGCACCAACGCGCCCGTGATCCTCACGATCCCGGCGCTGAAGGTCACCCCGCCGATGGTGAGCCGTCTCGGCGAGATCCTCAGCCACCACAAGGGCGAGAGCGAGGTGCGCATCAGGCTCCAGGGCCCGCGCAAGACCACCGTGCTGCGGCTCGACCGGCACCGGGTGAAGCCGGATCCGGCGCTGTTCGGTGACTTGAAGGTGCTGCTGGGCCCGTCCTGCCTGGCGGGCTGACGGGATCAGCTGACGGGATCAGCTGACAGGATCAGCTGACAGGATCAGATGATGTACGCGAGGGGCGCATCCGTTGTCGGATGTGCCCCTCGGTGTGTGCCTGGGCTTCAACAGCCCTTACACGCGGCCTCAGTTGTGGCCGAAGCGCTTCTGTTGCTTGCGGGCGACGTCCGCGGGGCTGCCCTGCGCCTGCGACATCGGCGTGTGAGCCTCCGTCGAGGACCGCTGCGCCTGCTCCTGCGCACGCTCGGCCTGCGAGGAGCGGTCCTGCTGGCCGCCCTGCTTGCGGTTCTTGTTCTTGGCCATGGTGATTGCCTCCTGTGGGGCCCTAGGGGTCAGGGCCGGATCCAGATTCACATAGCCTGACAAGCAGTGCATTTCGGAGAATTACCGTGCGTAATAAGGCCTGTCGGAGCGTTATCCCCCGATACGCCACGCCGAAGATCGAGTTCGGGCCGTTAACCTCCGCGCCGTCGGGCAGACTCGAAGGAAGCCCGAAGCGAATCTCCCGGAACCGGAAAGAGGGTGGACCGCGTGGACCGCTGCATCGTCCTGGTGGACGCCGGGTATCTGCTCGGGGCTGCCGCCAGTCTCCTCGCCGGGGAGCCTTCGCGATCCCGGATCACCGTCGACCACGCCGCCCTCATCCAGGGACTGCGCGAGCGCGCCGAGTCCGACACGGAGCGGCCCCTGCTGCGCATCTACTGGTTCGACGGCGCCCCCGACCGCGTACCGCAACCGGAGCACCGCCGACTGCGCGTGATGCCACGGGTCACGGTGCGCCTCGGCGCGCTGACCCGCAGCGACGGGCGGTGGGCGCAGAAGGGCGTCGACGCCGCCATGCACGCCGAGCTGACCGAGCTGGCCCGCAACCGGGCCTGCTCCGACGTGGTTTTGGTGACCGGCGACGGGGACCTGCTGCCGGGCATGATGGCCGCCAAGGAGCACGGCGTCGCCGTACACCTGTGGGCCGTGCAGGCCGCGGACGGCGACTACAACCAGTCCGAGGACCTGGTCGCCGAGGCCGACGAGCGCCGGGTGCTGGACCGGGCGTGGATCACCAAGGCCGTACGGGCCAGGGACCTCGGCGGGATCTGCGCGCCGCAGCCCGTGCCGCGCCCCGAGATCGCCGCGATCCTCTCCGCGCCGCTGCCCGACTCGTCGCTCGCCGGCGCGGCCGAGCGGCCCTCCGAGGCCGCGGAGCACAGCCCCGTCGCCGAGTCGCAGAACGGGGCCGAGGA
Source organism: Streptomyces sp. NPDC007095 (assembly GCF_040634475.1). Classification (NCBI taxonomy): domain Bacteria; kingdom Bacillati; phylum Actinomycetota; class Actinomycetes; order Kitasatosporales; family Streptomycetaceae; genus Streptomyces; species Streptomyces sp. NPDC007095. The sequence continues at coordinate 19,779 of NZ_JBEYFS010000170.1, read as the reverse complement.
GCGGGTTCCCGCCCCCAAGGGCGTGCCCACACCGAAGGACCTGGCCGCACTGCGCGCACCGGGCGTCCAGGCCCCGCAGCAACCCGCCAGCGCGACGCTGCGGTGGTCGTCCGACAAGGGGTGGATCGAACGCCCCGGGGGTGCCACGGAGTCCACTGAGGCCGCCGCGCTGCCCACGCTCGCCCAGCTCACCTCCGCCGAGCAGCGATGGGCCGACCGCGAGGAGGACATCACCACGGTCGGCGGCGATCCCTACGAGGTGGGGCAGGTCTTCGCGCGCCGCTGGATGGAGCGGCTCACCGACCCGAGCCACCTGCAGAAGCTGTCCACGATGTACCCGCGGGTGCCGCACCGCGTGGACGGCGAGCTGCTGCGCTACGCCGCGCGCTTCGGGCTGCTCGCCCACAAGGACGACCAGATCGACGAGCACGACCGGTATGCGATCAGGGCGGGGTTCTGGCGGGAGATCGATGTGCGTACGGCCGCGGAGCACGCCCCTGCCGGGGAGTGAACCGGGGGAGCGGTTGAACCCCGGGTGTGCTCTTCCGGTCCGGGTGGGCGGGGGCGCTTCTTCGGCGCGCCAGACCTTTGAGACCCGGGCCAGGACGGCTCGTGGACCGACTGAGGCGAGGGCCCCGGGCGCATAACGGGGCATCGGACCCCGTAGGCTCGTCCTTCGTGAGTACGCGCACGGCACAGACAGTCCGGAACGGGCACAGGGGCGATGTCGTGTGCTCGGTGCGCGCGCTGACCAAGACCTACCCGGCCGTCCGTGGACGCCGCGGCAGCCCCGGTACCCCCGAGGTGCGGGCCACCGACGGGGTACGGCTGGACATCCGGCGCGGCGAGATCTTCGGACTGCTCGGGCCGAACGGCGCCGGGAAGTCGACCCTCGTACGCCAGCTGACCGGGCTCATGCGCCCGGACAGCGGCAGCGTCGAGATCCTCGGACACGACATCGTGCGTCACCCCGAACGGGCTGCGCGCATCCTCGCCTACCTGGGACAGGAGTCCACCGCCCTCGACGAGCTGACCGTGTCGCTGGCCGCGGAGACGACCGGGCGGCTGCGCGGGCTCGAACTGCGCGAGGCGCGGGCCGAGCGGGACGCCGTACTCGACGAGCTGGGCCTCACCCCGATCGCCTCCCGCCCCCTGAAGAAGCTCTCCGGCGGGCAGCGGCGGCTGGCGTGCTTCGCCGCCGCGCTGGTCGGGCAGCGGCCGCTGCTCGTCCTCGACGAGCCGACCACCGGCATGGATCCCGTGGCCCGGCGGGCGGTGTGGTCCGCCGTCGACCGGCGCCGGGCCGAGCACGGCGCCACCGTGCTGCTGGTCACCCACAACGTCATCGAGGCCGAGACCGTCCTCGACCGGGTCGCCGTCCTCGACCGGGGCCGCGTCATCGCCTGCGACACGCCGGCCGGGCTGAAGGAGCGGGTCGCCGGTGAGGTGCGGGTCGAACTCGTCTGGCGCGAGAACGCCCCGCTGGACGTGCCCGAGGTCGCCGCGCTGCGCGCCCGCGCCGTCGAGTCGGGCCGCCGCTGGACCCTGCGGCTCGCCCCGGAGGAGGCCCGCGCGGCCGTCGCCACGGTCACCGGGGGCGCCGCGTTCGCCGCGCTCGACGACTTCACGCTGGCCACGCCGAGCCTGGAGGACGTGTACCTCGCCCTCGGCGGCAATGCGCAGGGGTTGGTGAAGGCGTGAGCGCGCGGGGTCCGGAATCCGTAGGGGAGTCTGTACGGACGGGGAGGGGCGTCGTGGGTGTGGGAGGCGGCGTGGGAATCGGTGTCGGAAACAGGGACAGGACGGCTGCCGGAGTGAAGAGGAGCAGCTCGACGTGAGTGCCGTACCCGCTGAGGTGCTGCCGGGCAGTGCGCTGTCCATGGCCGAGGACGCCGGTGACGCCGCCGAACTCGGGCCGAGGGCGCGGCTGTGGCCCTCCCTCGCCGCCATGTACCGGGCCCAGCTCTCCCGCGCGCGCGTGGCGCGGATTCCGCTGCTGTTCGTGGCCACGGTCCAGTCCGTCGGCATCATGGTCATGATGCGTGGCGTGGTGGACGGCGGGGGCGAGGCCCGGTCCATCGTGGCCGGGGCATCCGTCCTGGTCGTCGCCTTCGTCGGGCTCAACCTGCTGGCGCAGTACTTCGGACAGCTGCGGGCCGGCGGCGGGCTCGACCACTACGCGACCCTGCCGGTGCCGCCGGCCGCCGTCGTGCTCGGTGCCGCGGGCGCGTACGCGTCCTTCACCGTGCCCGGGACCGTGGTCACCGCCGTCGTCGGCTGTGTCCTCTTCGGGCTGCCGATGGCTCATCTGTGGGTGCTCGTCGCGGTGATCCCGCTCGCAGGTGCCGCGCTCGCCGGGCTCGGGGCGGCGCTCGGACTGCTTGCGCCTCGGCCCGAACTCGCCACGCTGCTCGGACAGCTGGGGATGTCGGCGGCGCTGCTGCTCGGGGTGCTGCCGGCGGACCGGCTGCCGACGGTGGTGCAGTACGGCCGTGATCTGCTGCCCTCCACCTACGGCGTCGAGGCCTTCGCGCGGAGCTTCGGGGCGCACCCCGACTGGGCCTTCGTCGTCGGTGACCTCGCCGTCTGCGCCGGCGTCGGGGTGGCCTCGCTTGCGGTGGCGACCTGGGCGTACCGCCGGGCGGCCGTCCGGTGACGCGGCCGACAGCCGGGCCTGGCACGATGTCGGTGTGACCGCACCGCTGACTCCGCCTCCGCCGCCGCATCAACCGCCCTCCGACGACGCCCATGCCTGGCAGGCTCCGCCCGCCGGGGGCGGCGCGGGGACCGTCGGGTACGAACAGGACGGTCCCGGGATGAAGACCGAAGTGCTGGAGGCCGCCGTCGTCACGGTGGCGGTGGCGCTCGCGGGAGTACTGCTCGGCGTGCTGTGGTGGTGGCTGGCGCCGCATGTGCCGCTGATCGCGGACGACAGCGCGGTGTATCTGAAGGACACCGAGGGTGAGCAGGCCATCGGGGTCGACGGAACGTTCACGCTGCTGGCGCTGGCGTTCGGTGCGGTCAGTGCGGCGGTGGTGTTTCTGGTGCGGCGGCGTGGGGGTGTGCCGCTCGTCGTAGCGCTGGCGGTGGGGGGTGTGCTCGGGTCGCTGCTCGCCTGGCGGATCGGGATCTGGCTCGGGCCGACGCAGAACGTGGTCGCCCACGCCAGGCAAGTGGGCAAGGGGGTCACCTTCTCCGCGCCGTTGAAGCTCGGGGCGAAGGGGGCGTTGCTGGCGTGGTCCCTGGCGGGGCTGGTGGTTCATCTCGGCCTCACCGCGCTGTTCGGTCCCCGCGATCCCGACCCCTACGCGAGCCCGTACGGGGCTCCGACCCCGCCGCAGCCTCCGGCGGCCTGAACAGGGGAGACGGGCCGCCTTTCCTCGCCCCGCCGCCCCCGCCCGTCCCGTCCTCTCGGGGCTGCGCCCCAGTCCCCGTCAGGGGCGCTGCGCCCCCTGGACCCCCGCATCGGCCTCAACGGCCTCGTCCTCGAACGCCGGACGGGCTGAAAGACGCGGGGCGGGGGGAACTGCGGGCTCAGCCCCCACCGGCCGTCAGCCGGACGACTTCGGGGGGCCGGGCGCGTAGGTCATGGAGGTCGGTGGCCGTGGTTCGAGCGGCCCTTCTTCGTGCGCCACTTGCGTTTGCGGGTTCGTTTCGACATGCCTCTCGTGCTTAACGCAGGACGACGCATCCGTCGAGGGGTCACGCACGGGCGACCGGCGCGCAGACCGCTTCCGTGAGGTGCGCCAAGTCGTCGGGGGCGAGCTCCACCTCAAGGCCCCGGCGGCCGGCCGAGACGCAGATCGTGACGTGCCGGCGGGCCGAGGCGTCCAGGACCGTGGGGAGTTTCTTGCGCTGGCCCAGGGGGGAGATGCCGCCGCGGACGTAGCCCGTGGTGCGTTCGGCGGCCGCCGGGTCGGCCATGGCCGCGCGCTTGCCGCCCACCGCTGTGGCCAGGGCCTTCAGGTCCAGGGAGCCCGCGACGGGGACCACGGCGACCACGAGGGAGCCGTCCACGTCCGCGACCAGGGTCTTGAAGACGCGGTCGGGGGAGACGCCCATCGCCTCGGCGGCCTCCTCGCCGTAGGAGGGGTGCGCGGGATCGTGTTCGTAGGCGTGGACCGTGTACGCGACGCCCGCCGCCGTCAGGGCCACCGTCGCGGGCGTGCCCCCGGACTGCTGCTGCTTCTTCGACTTCTTCGCCAAGGTGCCGATGCCTTCAGTTGAGACTTGTCGGGTTGCGCGTCAGTTCCGACGCCGGCAACGACGGCAGATTACGGATGATGGCGGTCTCGGCGCGCAGGAGTTTCAGCTCTTCGTGGAGGCGGGTGGCCGTGTCGGGAGCCTGGAGCAGCTTCTGCTTGGCCGGGATGTCGAGCATCACGGCGGCCGCCACCAGGTAGGAGACCACCGCCGGGTCGTCCGGCAGGTCCGCGCCGGTGGACAGTGAGCGTTCGCGGGCGCCCGCCAGCCGCTTCTGGTACTGGCGGAAGGCCCGCAGGACACCCTCGGCGAGCGCGCCGGCCTCCTCGCCGGGTTCCTCCGGAAGTTCCTCCAGCTCGGCCGTCAGGAACGCGCCGGTGGCGTCCACGGACAGGAGCCGTACCCGCGTGGTGCCGGTGGCCAGTACCTCGAAACTGCCGTCGGCGCGCTCCCGGATGGTGGCCGCGTCCGCGACACAGCCCGTCTCGTGGAAGGCCTTGAGCGGGTCGTCCCCGAACCCGGCCGTGGGACCGCGCCGCGGCAGCGCCGTCTGGTCCGGCATGCCGGGTGCGGAGAGCGCGACCTCGTGGCCGTCGCGGATGGCGACGACGGCGAACCGGCGCGGTTCGTCCTCGGGGGTCTTCAGCAGTTCGCGCATCATGGCGCGATAGCGCTCCTCGAAAATGTTCAGGGGAAGCACGAGACCCGGGAAAAGTACCGAGTTCAGGGGGAAGAGCGGGAGCCGGACGGTGGTCACGACGCGAAAGCCTAATGGTCGCCGGAGCGGGCACGTCCGCCGTGCTCACTCCGTGGATGGAGGGGGGTGTTCGAGGCGACCTCCAGGCGGACTCCGTCGCGCAGTTCCAGGAACTGGCCCAGCGGGTCGTCGGAGACCCGGTCCCAGGGGAACGAGGTCGCGTACGGGCCGATCAGACGGAGCTGGTCCAGGGCGTCCTGCCAGCGCTCCAGCCTGATCAGGACGTAGGTGAGGAGGTTGCGTACCTCCGCGGGCCACGGGTCGGCGGGCGCGTATGCCGCCGAGACCGCGATCGCGAGGTCGGCCGCCTCGTCGAGCCGCTCACGCGGGATGACGGCCCGGCCGCCCTCGGTCAGATAGGCGAAGGCCGCCCGCACCGGAAGCGCCTGTACGAGTGAGCCCGGCAGCGCGTCCTGCGCGGCCCGCTCGGCGAAGTCGAAGCACTCGCGGTGCGAGCCGTACCAGGCGGCCGACAGGTACTTCAGGGCGGCCACATGGCAGCCGTAGTGGTGTGGGGAGCGGCGTACGGCCTCGCCCCACAGCTTCTCGAACTCGGTGTGTCCGGCATTGGTGCCACGGGCGTGGTCGAGCGCGATCCGCCAGGGCACCGGGTCGCGCGGGTCGCCCTCGGCGGCGGCGCCGATCAGCGGGCCGACCTCGCGCAGCAGCTCGGCGCGGGCGGGCGACTCCCACCAGCGGCGCACTGAGAGTTCGGCCTTGACCAGGAGCGCGTCCGGGTCGTGCGGGGACTCGCTCTGCCAGGTCTGGAGCCATTCGTCACGGGTGCACGCGAAGGCGGCGAGGCGTCTCGCGTAGCGATCGCGGTTCTCCCACTCGGCGGCCTCGCGGGTGGCGGCGAGCAGTTTGGCCGCGATGTCGTACTCACCGCGGGCCGCCGCGACGAGGGCCGGGGCGAGCCGTTCGTCCGGGGCGTCCAGCAGTACCTCGTCGTCGGCGGGCAGTCCGGCGGCGAGGCGCGAAGTGTTCTTGACCATCCGGGCCGTACGGATGAACGCGCGCAGCAGTGCCATGGTGTCGACCATTGAAAGCCGCAGGTCGGAGCTGTACCAGAGGGTGTGCGGTGACACTTTCGTAACCCTCGTTTGGTTGTATGTCAGATGGCCAAGGGTAGGTAAAAAGTGACTGTTGTTCTACTGTTGAACACCTGTCAACAGTATGGCCGAATGCTGTCCCGAGGGGCCCCTCAGCTGCGGCGCAGCAGCCGCGTCGCCCCCGCCGCCACCGTCGTCGCCAGGATCCAGCCCAGGAGGATCACCACCGCGGCCAGCCACTGCCAGGCGCCGCGCAGCTGCCAGACGCCCACCTGGCCGAGGTCGATCACCGGCAGCAGCAGGTCGAGGGCGAACAGCGCGGCGTTCCACGGCGGATGCCCGCCGTTCACCGGGGTGTGGGTCGCGTGCGAGAAGGCGATCGAGGACGCCGCCCACAGCACCGCCATCCACAGGGCCGCCCGGCCGGGCCGATACCCGTAGGCGACCGTCCAGTCCTGCGCGTACCCCCACAGCTTGGCCGCGAGCGGCAGGGTCTCGCGGCGGCGGCGCTGCTTGGCGAGCAGCACCTCGCGCGCGTCCTCGTCCTCCCCGGAGTCGCGCAGCACGGTGGCCAGCCGCTCGTACGGCTCCGGGCTGTACTCGGCGGTCGCCGCCGCCACCCACTCCAGGCGCCGGGTCAGCGGGAAGGCGCCCTGCGGCACGAGGTTCTCGTAGCTGAAGCCGCCCATGTGCAGGTTGCCGGGGCCCGGCCAGCTGTCCGCCCGGTCGACGAGATTGACGATCCGTGCGCCCGACAGGACCACCTTGCCCCGTTCGGGGCGCTCCCCGAGGAAGCGCAGCTCGGGCGTCTGCACCCGCAGCAGGGACAGCTCCTGGTCGTCGTCGAAGGTGAAACGGGCCCGCTCGAGGTCGAGGGCGTCCCCGAACCGTCCGTCGTCGAGGCGGATCCCGCCCTGGCATTCGAAGCGCTGCACCAGCGTCCCGCGCGCCGGGGTGGTGCCGCTGGTCAGCAGGGGATTGCCGAGGCCCGCGGGGGTCATGTAGAGCGTGCGGTTGACGGTCAGCTGGGGAGCGTTCAGGGCGAGCCGCGAGTACGGGTTGTTCAGCTTGCTGCCGCGCAGGCTGAGCGAGACGCCGACGTTGGCGCCGCGCAGGCTCAGCTCGCCGTGCGACTCCAGCATCTCGGCCTGCAGGTCCTGTCCCACGGTCATGCCGTCGCCGGTGAGCGAGCGGCCACGCCGGTCCCGGTAGACCACGGCCTGGTTGAGCAGCAGATCCGTACCGATGCGCGCGTCGGTCAGCCGCACCCCGTTGTGGAAGCGGCAGCGGGGCAGGTGAAGATCGCCCTCGGTGTGCACCCGGGCGGCCTCCAGGCGCGGCACCGAGCAGTTGACCAGGCGCACGGTCGTGAAGTGCGCCTCCGGCAGCAGGATCTCCTTCTCGAACCGGCAGCCCTTCAGCTCCACGTACGGCACCACCGTGCCTCCCGCGAGGTCGAGGACGTCCGTGATCTGCACGCCGGTCAGCTTCAGGGAGGCGACCCGCCCCTGGAGGGCGGGCGGCCCGTCGAGCAGCAGCCACGCCACGATCCGGGCCCGGACACTGCGCTCGGGCCCCCAGGGATGGCCGCCGTGCGGATCGTCCACGGTCATGTCCCCGCCGCGCAGGTCGTACACGCTGCCGTTGCGGAAGGCCTGCCACATCCCGGCCTCGGCGGCGGTCAACTCGTCCGGCAGGTCCCCGCTGCGGGGGCCGGCGCCCTCGGTCACGTCACGTCCCTCCCTCCCCAGCTACTCGCGGGTTTCGTACAGCCGTTCATGCCCGCTGTGTGACGGACCGAACGCTACTGGTGACGGAGATCTCCAGGGGGAGCCTGGGACGGCTTGTATCAGCCATTGATACAGGCGTCCGGCGTCTTATCGCCGTCTGAGAGAATTGGGACCGTGATCTCCCGAATCGATCTGCGCGGCGACGCCCTCCCCGAGGGCTCCGCCCTGCGCGACCTGCTGCCCCGAGCCGACTTCGACGTACAGGCCGCCCTGGAGAAGGTGCGTCCGATCTGCGAGGCCGTGCATCATCGTGGGGACGCGGCGCTGATCGACTACGCGGAGAAATTCGACGGGGTGCAGCTGGCATCCGTACGGGTTCCGGCCCAGGCGCTCACCGACGCCCTGGAACAGCTCGACCCGGCCGTGCGCGCGGCCCTGGAGGAGTCCGTCCGCCGCGCCCGCCTGGTCCACCGCGAGCAGCGCCGTGCCGCGCACACCACGCAGGTCGTGCCGGGCGGCTCGGTCACCGAGAAGTGGGTACCGGTCGAGCGCGTCGGCCTGTACGCGCCCGGCGGACGTTCGGTCTACCCCTCGTCAGTGATCATGAACGCGGTTCCGGCGCAGGAGGCCGGAGTCGCCTCCATGGCGCTCGCCTCCCCGCCGCAGAAGGAGTTCGGGGGTCTCCCGCACCCCACGATCCTCGCCGCCTGCGCCCTCCTCGGCATCGACGAGGTGTACGCGGTCGGCGGTGCCCAGGCCGTCGCGATGTTCGCGCACGGAACCGAGTCCTGCGCCCCGGCGAACATGGTCACCGGGCCCGGCAACATCTGGGTCGCCGCCGCCAAGCGCTACTTCACGGGCAAGATCGGCATCGACACCGAGGCCGGTCCCACCGAGATCGCGATCCTCGCGGACGAGACCGCCGACCCGGTGCACGTGGCCTCCGACCTGATCAGCCAGGCCGAGCACGACCCGCTCGCCGCCGCCGTCCTCGTCACGGACTCCGTCGAGCTGGCCGAAGCGGTGGAGAAGGAGCTGGAACCGCAGGTCGCGGCCACCAAGCACATCGAGGACCGGATCGTCCCCGCGCTGCGCGGCAGGCAGTCCGCGATCGTCCTCGTCGACGGCGTGGACGAGGGCCTGCGGGTCGTCGACGCGTACGGCGCCGAGCACCTGGAGATCCAGACGGCGGACGCTGCCGCCGTCGCAGACCGGGTGAAGAACGCGGGCGCGATCTTCGTAGGCGCCTGGGCGCCGGTGTCGCTGGGCGACTACTGCGCGGGCTCCAACCACGTGCTGCCCACCGGCGGCTGCGCCTGCCACTCCTCGGGGCTGAGTGTCCAGTCCTTCCTGCGCGGGATCCACATCGTGGACTACACGCGCGACGCCCTCGCCGAGGTGGCGCACCACGTGGTGACGCTCGCGGAGGCGGAGGACCTGCCGGCCCACGGGGCGGCGATCAAGGCTCGTTTCGGGTGGAAGGTTCCTGAGAGCAAGTGACCGGTATCGACGATCTTCCCGTACGGGACGAGCTGCGCGGCAAGTCCCCCTACGGCGCGCCCCAACTCGACGTGCCCGTACGGCTGAACACCAACGAGAACCCGTACCCGCTGCCCGAACCGCTCGTCGAGCGGATCGCCGAGCGGGTCCGCGAGGCCGCCCGCAACCTCAACCGCTATCCCGACCGCGACGTGGTGGAGCTCCGTACCGAGCTGGCCAAGTACCTGACGAGGACCGGCGGGCACCGGGTCGGCGTCGAGAACGTCTGGGCGGCCAACGGCTCGAACGAGGTCATCCAGCAGCTGCTGCAGACCTTCGGCGGCCCCGGCCGTACGGCGATCGGCTTCGAACCCTCGTACTCGATGCACGCGCTCATCGCGCGCGGCACCGGCACGGCCTGGATCTCGGGTCCCCGCAGTGAGGACTTCACGATCGACCGGGCCGACGCCGAGCGGGCCATCGCCGAGAGCCGCCCGGACGTCGTCTTCATCACCACCCCCAACAACCCCACGGGCAACGCGGTGCCGCGTGAGACGGTCCTCGCGCTGTACGAGGCGGCGCAGGCCGCCAGGCCTTCCATGGTCGTGGTCGACGAGGCGTACATCGAGTTCAGCCACGGCGACTCGCTGCTGCCGCTGATCGAAGGCCGGCCGAATCTCGTCGTGTCGCGGACGATGTCGAAGGCGTTCGGCGCGGCCGGACTGCGCCTCGGCTATCTCGCCGCGCACCCCGCGGTCGTCGACGCGGTCCAGCTCGTACGGCTGCCCTACCACCTGTCGGCCGTCGCGCAGGCCACCGCCTTGGCCGCCCTGGAGCACACCGACACGCTGCTCGGGTACGTCGAGCAGCTGAAGGCCGAGCGGGACCGCCTGGTCGCCGAATTGCGTGCGATCGGGTACGAGGTGACCGAGTCCGACGCGAACTTCGTCCAGTTCGGTCGATTCGACGGCGAGGGCGGCTCCCACGAGGCCTGGCAGAAGATCCTCGACCGGGGCGTCCTGGTCCGGGACAACGGCGTACCGGGATGGCTGCGGGTCTCCGCCGGCACCCCGGCCGAAAACGACGCGTTCCTGGACGCGGTCCGTGAGTTGAAGAAGGAGCAGAGCGCATGAGCCGCGTCGGAAGAGTGGAGCGGACGACCAAGGAGACGTCGGTCCTCGTCGAGATCGATCTCGACGGGTCCGGCAAGGTCGAGGTGTCGACGGGTGTCGGCTTCTACGACCACATGCTCGACCAGCTCGGCCGGCACGGTCTGTTCGACCTGACCGTGAAGACCGAGGGCGACCTGCACATCGACTCGCACCACACCATCGAGGACACCGCCCTCGCGCTCGGCGCCGCCTTCAAGCAGGCACTCGGCGACAAGGTGGGCATCTACCGCTTCGGCAACTGCACGGTCCCGCTGGACGAGTCCCTCGCCCAGGTGACCGTCGACCTGTCGGGCCGCCCGTACCTCGTGCACACCGAGCCCGAGAACATGGCGCCGATGATCGGCGAGTACGACACGACGATGACCCGGCACATCCTGGAGTCCTTCGTCGCCCAGGCCCAGATCGCACTGCACGTGCACGTGCCCTACGGGCGCAACGCGCACCACATCGTGGAGTGCCAGTTCAAGGCGCTCGCCCGGGCGCTGCGGTACGCCTCCGAGCGCGACCCGCGCGCCGCCGGCATCCTCCCCTCCACGAAGGGCGCGCTGTAAAGCCATGACAGGCCTCAACACCATCCTCATCGTCGTCGGACTCTTCCTCCTGGGCGGCGTCTACTCCTTCGTCAAGCAGAAGATGCCCGCGAGCCTCATCGTGCTGCTCTCCATCGGCGCCGCGATGTGTCTGATCGCGGGCGTCATGAGGCTGGAGGTGTGGAATTGACCGCTCCTAAGAAGGTCGTCGTTTTCGACTACGGCTTCGGGAACGTGCGTTCCGCCGAGCGTGCCCTCGCGCGCGCGGGCGCCGAGGTCGAGATAACGCGTGACTTCGACAAGGCCATGAACGCGGACGGGCTGCTGGTGCCCGGCGTCGGCGCCTTCGCCGCCTGCATGAAGGGCCTCAGGGACGCCCGCGGTGACTGGATCATCGGCCGCCGTCTGTCCGGCGGCCGCCCGGTGATGGGTATCTGCGTCGGTATGCAGATCCTCTTCGCGCGCGGTATCGAGCACGGCGTGGAGACCGAGGGCCTCGACGAGTGGCCCGGCACGGTCGAGCCGCTCCAGGCCGACATCGTGCCCCACATGGGCTGGAACACGGTCGACGCCCCGGCCGGCTCCCAGCTCTTCACGGGGCTCGACCCCGAGGCGCGCTTCTACTTCGTGCACTCCTACGCCGTCCACGACTGGTCCCTGGAGGTGGGCAACCCGGCGCTGCGCGCACCCCTGGTGACCTGGTCGACGCACGGCAAGCCCTTCGTGGCGGCCGTCGAGAACGGCCCCCTGTGGGCCACGCAGTTCCACCCCGAGAAGTCCGGCGACGCCGGAGCCCAGCTCCTCACCAACTGGATCGGAACACTGTGAGCAAGCTCGAACTCCTCCCCGCCGTCGACGTCCGCGACGGCCAGGCCGTCCGGCTCGTGCACGGCGAGTCCGGGACGGAAACTTCTTACGGCTCCCCCCTTGAGGCCGCCCTCGCCTGGCAGAGCTCGGGCGCCGAGTGGCTGCACCTCGTCGACCTGGACGCCGCGTTCGGCACCGGCGACAACCGCAAGCTGATCGCCGAGGTCGCCGGCGCCATGGACATCAAGGTCGAGCTGTCCGGCGGCATCCGCGACGACGACACGCTCGCCGCGGCCCTCGCCACCGGCTGCACCCGGGTCAACCTCGGCACCGCCGCCCTGGAGACCCCCGAGTGGGTCGCCAAGGTCATCGCCGAGCACGGCGACAAGATCGCGGTCGGTCTCGATGTACGCGGCACGACGCTGCGCGGCCGCGGCTGGACCCGCGACGGTGGCGACCTCTACGAGACGCTGGAGCGCCTCAACGCCGAGGGCTGCGCGCGCTATGTCGTCACGGACATCGCCAAGGACGGCACGCTGCAGGGCCCGAACCTGGAGCTGCTGCGCAATGTGTGCGCCGCGACGGACCGCCCGGTCGTCGCGTCCGGCGGGGTCTCCTCCCTGGACGACCTGCGCGCCATCGCCGAGCTCGTGCCGCTGGGCGTCGAGGGTTCCATCGTCGGCAAGGCCCTCTACGCCAAGGCGTTCACCCTGGAAGAGGCCCTGGAGGCGGTAGCCAAGTGAGCGACGTACGACGTGTCACGACCGGCGCACCCTGGGAGGACGCCTTCGGCTACTCCCGCGCGGTGGAGCTGCCGAACGGCCTGGTGCTGGTCTCCGGCTGCACCTCCGTGATCGACGGAGCGATCGTCGACGGCGACCCGTACGAGCAGGCGGTCAACTCCTTCAACGTCGCGCTCGCCGCGTTGCGGGAGCTCGGCCTCGGCCGTGACGACGTCGTCCGTACCCGCATGTACATCACCCACGCCCGGGATGTGGAGGAGGTCGGACGCGCCCACAAGGAGCTGTTCGACACCGTCCGCCCCGCCGCGTCCATGATCATCGTCTCCGGTTTCGTGGACTCGCGACTGGTCGTCGAGGTCGAGGTGGAGGCGTTCCGCTCCGGCGGAGAAGACGGAGTGTCCGCAGCATGACCCTTGCCGTACGAGTCATCCCCTGCCTGGACGTGGACAACGGCCGGGTCGTCAAGGGGGTCAACTTCCAGAACCTGCGCGACGCGGGCGACCCCGTCGAGATGGCCAAGGTGTACGACGCCGAGGGCGCCGACGAGCTGACGTTCCTGGACATCACCGCGTCCTCGGGCAACCGCGAGACCACCTACGACGTGGTGCGCCGTACGGCCGAGCAGGTCTTCATCCCGCTCACCGTGGGCGGCGGCGTACGCACCGCCGAGGACGTCGACAAGCTGCTGCGGGCGGGTGCCGACAAGGTCGGGGTCAACACGGCGGCGATCGCCCGGCCCGAACTCATCCGGGAGATCGCGGAGCGGTTCGGGCGGCAGGTGCTGGTGCTGTCGGTGGACGCCCGGCGCACTCCCGGGGGGACCTTCGAGGTCACCACCCACGGCGGGCGCAAGGGCACCGGCATCGACGCGGTCGAGTGGGCACACCAGGCTGCCGAGCTGGGCGCGGGCGAGATCCTGCTCAACTCGATGGACGCGGACGGCACGAAGGACGGCTACGACATCGAGATGATCGAGGCCGTCCGGAGGCACGTCACCGTGCCGCTCATCGCCAGCGGGGGCGCGGGCCGGCTCGCCGACTTCCCGCCTGCCATCGCCGCGGGCGCCGACGCGGTGCTCGCCGCGTCCGTCTTCCACTTCGGGGATCTGCGGATCGGCCAGGTGAAGGAGGCGCTGCACGGGGCGGGGCACCCCGTTCGCTGACGTCGGCGGTGCACGCAGTGCGCTGAGCCCCGGTCACCGGGTGGCCGGGGCTCACTTGCGGGCAGATACAAAAGATAAGTTGCGCAAAATATGTTGTGCAATTTTTCTTTCGTATCTACGGTTGGGGACATGGCAAGCAAGGAGAACCGCCGGATCACGGACATGGGCACGCTCAAGGCGCTGGCCCATCCGTTGCGGATGAAGCTCTACCGGGGCCTCATCGTGGCCCGGGTCGCCACCGCCTCCCAGCTGGCGGAACAGGTCGACGAGGCCGTCTCACTGGTCAGCTACCACCTGCGCAAGCTGGCCGAGCACGGCGTGATCGAGGAGGCGCCGGCACAGAGCGCCGACGGCCGGGAGCGCTGGTGGCAGCCCGCCTCGGACGGGGTCAGCATCCGCGACGAGGACTTCCGCGGCGCGCCCGAGAAGGCCGCTGTGTACACCGCGGCCAGTCGGCTCTTCTCCGAGCAGCGCGCCGACCTGTACCGCCGTTACCTCGACGAACGGGCTCACTGGACGCCCGAGTGGAACCGCGCCGCAGAGTCCTCCGAGTCCGTGATGCGGCTGACGGCCGGTGAGCTGTCCGAGCTGGTCGCGGACATGCAGGCCCTGTTCAAGGCCTACACGGAGCGGGGCCGGGCCGCCGAGGAGGCCGGTGACACCGAAGGCCGCGAGAACGTCGCGGTGCACACGTACGCCTTCCCGTTCCGCGTCTGAGACGCATCTCGGCCGCGTCTGGGACGCGTCTGGTCCGGGTCTCGTCCGGGTCTGAGAGGACACACCCCATGAGCGTCACCGCGCTGCGGTCGGGCGTGGCCGGCGAACGGCCCGCCCACCGCGACTCCAACGTGCTGCGCTGGCTCGGCGCGTACGCTTCCTCGGCGATCGGCGACAACGTCTACTACATCGCCCTGTCCTGGGCCGCCGTCCAGGCCGGGACGCCCGCACAGGCCGGGCTCGTGTCGGCCGCCAGTGCCGTGCCCCGCGCCCTGCTGATGCTCGGTGGGGGAGTGGTCGCCGACCGGTTCGGGCCGCGTCGCGTGGTCGTCGGCAGCAGCGCGGTGCGCTGCGCCCTCGTCCTGACCGCCGCCGGGCTGCTCCTCGCGACCGGTCCCGGCCTCTGGGCGCTGGGCGCGGTGGCCGTGCTCTTCGGGGTCGTGGACGCCGTCTTCCTGCCCGCCGCGGGCGCTCTCCCCGCCCTGCTCGCCCCCCGGAGCCAGCTCGCCCGGGTCCAGGGCATGCGGGGCCTCGCGACCCGGCTCGCCACCGTCCTCGGCGGTCCGCTCGGCGGCCTGGGCGTGGCCCTCGGCGGCACCGCCGGAGCGTTCGCACTGGCCGCGCTGCTGATCGGGGTGTCTTTGCCGATGCTGCTGACCATACGGGTCGGGCAGTTGCCCGTGGACGACGAGAAGGCGCGCGGAGCGGTCATGGCCGAACTCCGGGACGGGCTCCGGCGCATCCGCCGACACCCGGTGCTCCGCCCTTTGGTGCTCGCCGTCGCCCTCTCCGACCTGGGGTTCGTCGGACCGATGAACCTCGGCCTGACCCTGCTCTCGCAGCAGCGCGGATGGGGGTCGTCCGGAATGGGCTGGGTGCTCGCCGGGTTCGGGACCGGCGCCGGTGCCGCGTCCCTGCTGCTCGCCCTGCGGGGGCGGGTGCCCCGCGCCGGACTCGTGATGGCCCTGACGACCGTCGCGGGTTCGGTGGCCATCGGGGGGCTCGCACAGGTGGCGTCCGTCGCCGCCGGGGCGTGTGTGGCACTGCTCATCGGACTGCTGGCCGGGCTGGGCGGGGCCCTGAGCGGTGCGCTGGTGCAGGCGCAGACCGAACCCGCCTACGCCGGTCGGGTCATCTCGGTCTCGACCCTGGTCAGCTTCGGCGTCGCGCCGCTCACCTTCCCGGTGGTCGGCTGGGCCGTCGACCGGTGGGGCACCGGCCCGGTCTTCACGGCCTGCGCCGCGATCTGCGCCCTGAGCGGGATCATCGCCCTCTGCTCCCGTCCCCTGCGCCGCGCCGAGCTGCCGCGCTGAGCGGGCCGCTCGGATGTCTGGCAGGACCGGCGGTTCGGAGCCGCTCCCGGTTCGGTGAGGCAGCTCAGAGACCCAGCTGCTTCGTCTCGCTCAGTCTCGCGATCGCGTCCTTGTCGCCCTCCAGCTCCACGTCGGCCGTCTTCTGCCGGCCGAGGGCGAACATCAGCAGCTCCGAGGGCTCGCCGGTCACCGTCACGACCGGTGTGCCCCGGTGGGCGACCGCCGTCTGGCCGTCCGGGCGGCGCAGCACCAGGCCGGTCGGGGCGCCACGGCCGGCGAGGCGGGCGGTGCGCTCCAGGCGGGACCACAGGGCGTCCTGGAAGACCGGGTCCAGCGGGCGCGGCGTCCAGTCCGGCTGGGCCCGCCGCACGTCCTCGGTGTGGACGTAGAACTCGACCGTGTTCGACGCCTCGTCGATCTGCTTCAGCGCGAAGGGCGAGAAGCGTGGCGGGCCCGTACGGATCAGCTGGATCAGCTCCTCGTACGGCTTCTCGGCGAACTCCGCCTGCACCCGCTCCAGACGCGGCGCGAGCTGTTTGACCAGCAGCCCGCCCGCGGCGTCCGCGCGGCGCTCGCGCACCACCACGTGCGCGGCGAGGTCACGGGTGTTCCAGCCCTCGCACAGGGTCGGGGCGTCGGGGCCCTCGGCCTCCAAAAGGTCGGCGAGGAGAAGTCGTTCACGCTTGGCATGGGTCGACATGCCAGCAAGCCTACGACCGCCCCGGGACCGCGCACAGTGGACACCTGCGGGCGGGGGAGCACGGTCCGGCCTGTGGACAACCGGCGGGTGCGTCCCACGAGCGCGGCACAATGGTCGGCATGACCAGCACGCCCCCGCCCAGCAGTCCCAGCGGCCTGGATCCCGAGATCGCCGCGCGTCTCAAGCGCGGCACCGACGGACTCGTCCCCGCCATCGCCCAGCAGTACGACACCGGTGAGGTGCTGATGCTCGGCTGGATGGACGACGAGGCGCTGCACCGCACCCTCACCACGGGCCGCTGCACGTACTGGTCGCGCAGCCGCCGGGAGTACTGGGTGAAGGGCGACACCTCCGGCCACTTCCAGTGGGTGAAGTCCGTGGCCCTCGACTGCGACGCCGACACCCTCCTGGTCCAGGTCGACCAGGTGGGCGCCGCCTGTCACACGGGCGCCCGCACCTGCTTCGACGAGGACGTGCTCCTCAAGGAGGCGGCCTCCGTGGACACCCAGGGCGCCGATTCCGGCGCACCGTCACTGGATCAGTAAGGTCAGCCGCCATGGACCTCGAGACGTTCCGCAAGCTGGCCACCGACCGCCGTGTCATCCCCGTCAGCCGCAAGCTCCTCGCCGACGGCGACACGCCGGTCGCGCTCTACCGCAAGCTGGCCGCCGAGCGCCCCGGCACCTTCCTCCTGGAATCCGCCGAGAACGGCCGCTCCTGGTCCAGGTACTCCTTCATCGGCGTCAGCAGCCAAGCCACCCTGACCGAGCGCGACGGGCAGGCCCACTGGCTCGGCACCCCGCCCGTCGGCGTCCCCGTCGACGGGGACCCGCTGGCCGCCCTGCGCGCCACCATCGAGGCCCTGCACACACCGCACGGAGAGGGCCTGCCCCCGTTCACCGGCGGCATGGTCGGCTACCTCGGCTACGACATCGTGCGCCGCCTGGAGAAGATCGGCCCCGGCGAGCGGGACGACCTGAAGCTCCCCGAGCTGACCATGCTGCTCACCAGCGACCTCGCCGTCATGGACCACTGGGACGGCTCGGTCCAGTTGATCGCCAACGCCATCAACCACAACGACCTCGACACGGGCGTAGACGAGGCCTACGCGGACGCGGTCGCCCGTCTCGACGCCATGGAGGCCGACCTCTCCCGCGCGGTCTCCCAGCCGCCCGCCGCGCTCCCGCCCTCCGAGCTGCCCGAGTACACCGCTCTGTGGGGCGGCCCGGACTTCCAGGACGCCGTCGAGGACATCAAGGAGCGCATCCGGGCGGGTGAGGCCTTCCAGGTCGTCCCCTCCCAGCGCTTCGAAACACCGTGCACGGCAAGCGCGTTGGATGTCTATCGCGTACTGAGGGCGACCAATCCCTCCCCGTACATGTACCTCTTCCGCTTCGACGGCTTCGACGTCGTCGGCTCGTCCCCCGAGGCACTGGTCAAGGTCGAGGACGGGCAGGCGATGGTGCACCCCATCGCGGGCACCCGGCCGCGCGGCGCCACCGTCCAGGAGGACCAGGCCCTCGCCGACGAGCTGATCGCCGACCCCAAGGAGCGCGCCGAGCACCTGATGCTCGTCGACCTGGGGCGCAACGACCTGGGGCGGGTCTGCGAGCCCGGCTCCGTCGAGGTCGTCGACTTCATGTCCATCGAGCGCTACTCGCACGTGATGCACATCGTGTCCACCGTGACCGGACGCGTCGCGGCGGGCCGTACGGCCTTCGACGTGCTCACCGCCTGCTTCCCGGCCGGCACCCTCTCCGGCGCCCCCAAGCCGCGCGCGATGCAGATCATCGACGAACTCGAACCGTCCCGGCGGGGACTGTACGGCGGCTGCGTCGGCTACCTCGACTTCGCCGGCGACTCCGACACCGCCATCGCCATCCGTACGGCCCTGCTGCGCGACGGCACCGCGTACGTCCAGGCGGGCGCCGGAATCGTCGCCGACTCGGACCCCGTCGCCGAGGACGACGAGTGCCGCAACAAGGCCGCCGCGGTCCTGCGCGCGGTGCACACCGCCAACCGGCTCGACCGGTAGAAGGCGGCGGAATCCGGGTTCTGCCGTACGAGTTCGGGCGATAGGACGAGGGTCACGTGAACCCCGGGTGACGGTTCGCCCGGGGTTCAGGCGATAGTGGAGTACGTGACAGCTGTACCTCCCCCCCGAACCGAAGCCGCAGGACCCTCCCGGTCCGGCCGCCGCAGCCTCGCCGTCGCCCTGCTCAGCGGCGCCCTCGGCGCGGCCGTGGCGCTGCTCTCCACCCGGCAGAGCTGGTCGGAGGGCACCGCGACGGTGGCCGGCGGCGCCTTCCCGCTGACCGCCAAGGGCAGCGACGTCACGGGCGTGCCC
This sequence comes from Streptomyces sp. NPDC007095, assembly GCF_040634475.1. NCBI lineage: Bacteria > Bacillati > Actinomycetota > Actinomycetes > Kitasatosporales > Streptomycetaceae > Streptomyces > Streptomyces sp. NPDC007095. Next base: position 1,067 of record NZ_JBEYFS010000170.1, on the reverse strand, counting down.
GCGGCGCTCGCCATAGTGGGCCTCGCCGCACTCGTCGCCGTCTTCGCCGTCCGCAGCTCCGGGCGCTTCCTCGTCTCCGCCCTGCTCGCGCTCTCCGGCGCGGGCACGGTCGTGGCGGCGGTGCTCGGCGCGAGCGACAACTCCGCCCTCGACGAGAAGGCCGCGGCCGCCTCCGGCGACACCGCCGCCACCGCGAGCGCCCTCAGCCACACCGCCTGGCCCTACGCGGCCGCGGCGGGCGGCGCGCTCATCCTCCTCGCGGGGCTGCTCGCGCTGCGCTACGGACGGCTGTGGCCCGCGATGTCCGGCCGCTACGAGCGCGACGGGACGCCCCGGCCGCGCAAGGCCAAGCCGGTCGACCCCGACCGGCCCGAGGACATCTGGAAGGCGCTCGACCGGGGCGAGGACCCGACGGGACCGGATCCGGCCGGGACCTAGTGCCGCGGCAGGCAACGTTTGCCCGTCAAGGAGCGGTGTCCGGTGCGTGCTCTCGGCGTGCCGGCCGGAAGTCCTCGTACTGGACGTACTTGGGCTTTCGGCCGGTGCGGCGAGAGTGCGTGCCGGGCGTCGCGACGGGGCGAACGTTGCCTGTTGCGGCACTAGGACCCGGAATCGGGCGGACCGGCCGGGCCCTACGGCCCGGGACATTGGTCGTGACGTGCAGAATGTGACGTGCCAGTCGCCACCCCGCGCTCCCGCCGCAGGCGTGCGTACGGGACAATGGACGACGAGCGTCCGACTCACACACGCAAACAGCAACGAGGAGCAAGTCATGGCGGGCAGCAGCCACGGTCACACCCCGGCCGCCTGGACCGGTGTCATCATCGCCTTCATCGGTTTCTGCGTCGCGGGTGCCTTCATGGTGATGGCCAACCCGCTGGGCTTCTGGGCCGGCATGGTCATCGTCGTCCTCGGCGGTGTCGTCGGGATGGCCATGCGCGCGGCGGGCCTCGGCCAGCCGAAGAAGACCGCGCACTCGGTCGCGCACCCGGTCCGCGAGGCCGTCGGCGCCGAGAGCTGACCCCGTAGGGCTTCTCGAGAGGCGGTCCCGGCACGCCTGCCGGGAC
>NZ_JBEYFS010000169.1:2947-26998 GCF_040634475.1 Streptomyces sp. NPDC007095 | reverse complement strand
TGTGCCGTCGCTTCCAGCGCTTGAGCCGGCGGCCCCGGAAAGGTACGCGCCGGCGGGGCTATCGCCGGTCGAGTTCGCCGAGGAGCCAGGTGCACAGCTCTTCGGTGATCTTGGTGTGCTCCTCGTTCCGGGAGGCGCACAGGAACGCGTCGAGTTCGCTCTCGCCCGGGTCGAGGGCGTCGATGTCGGTGTTCAGCAGGGCGGTGGTGTCCAGGTCACGGACGGCCACCGCGCTGACCGAGGGCACGAAGCAGATCTCGGGGACCGGGGCCACGGCGCTGCCGGGGATCAGCTTGTTGATGGTGTTGGCGGCGATACCGAAGGAGGCCAGCGTCCCGCCGGGAGCGCCGTCGATCTCCGGGAACCCGTCGGTGGTGATCGACTCGTCCTTCCCGAAGTTCGCCTTCAGTTCGGCGACCAGGGCGTCATCACCCTCGGACTGGGTGTAGATGATGGTGCCGGGGAACAGAATCCCGGTGGTGCGGAACGCTTTCGCAGCGGGCTCGATCCCCGTGCCCTGGCCGTTCCCGGTGCCGTTGGCGACGCCGATCTTCCGCGGTTGCATCGGCCAGCCGCCGACGCGGTCCAGGGCGGCGAGGAAGTCGGAGCGTGCCTTGTCCTGCCCGGGAGTGCCGTCCACCGTCTCGATGTGCCGCCACATCAGCTCGCGGGAGGCCGGGCTGTTGATCTGGTCCGAGAGTGCGCTGTTGGCCGGGTTGCCGCGCTTGATGTAGTGCGCGAACGCCTGCAGACCGATCGGCACCCACGCGCCGCGGTGGGGGCTGTCGTAGGAGAAGTACATCCCGGTCTGGTGATCCATCTTCTGGGTCTCCATGCGCGCCAGGGCATAGCGGGTGACCAGACCGCCCATGCTGAACCCGCCGACCACCAGCGGTTCGTCGCCCGTGCGCTCGTCGATCAGCCTCGTGATCGCCTCGATCACATACCCGGCGTTGTCGAGGATCGACGCGGAACGCTCCCCGTAGCCGAAGATGACCGCGTCCCGCCCGCGCTCGTGCAACTGGCTCATCAGCGGGTACTCGCCCCGCTCGAAGCCGTGGTAGAGCTCGTCCAGACTGCTGGGCCCCACGTTGAAGCCGTCGGCCATCAGCACCGGCCGCTGCACACCGCTGTGGCCCTTGCCGTAGTACACCCAGGCGGTGCCGTCATAGACCGGCACGTAGTCTTCCTGGCCCTCCTCGTCCGCGTTCAGGTGCCGCCCGAAGTGCCACGTCTCGTCCGGTGCCGGGGCCGGTGGTGGCTTCGGCTGGTCCAGCGGGGCCACCAGGCCGATAGAACCGACGAACTGCTGCTCGCGGGCTGCCTTCTCATTGCTCACTGCGATTGTTCCCCTTTCTTCGGGCCGCACGACGGCCCCGGTGGCGTACGCCACCGGGGCCGTGATGCGGCCGTGCGACTTGGATGTGAGGCTCATCATCAGGGGACAAAAACGGATGTTCGGGTTCCCTCGCACGATCATCATCACCATGAGTGATTCCCGGCCCCCCGGGTTTGGCCCGGCGGCCGAGCCGGTCGGCACTCGAACCAGACCGTCTTGCCACCCCCGGGTCCCGGCCCCACACCCCACTTGTCGACCACCGCGTCGAGCAGCACGAGCCCGCGCCCGCCCTCCGCCTCCGGCGACAACTCGGTGGGCACGCGGGGTGGTTGCGGGGAGCCGTCCGCGAGCTCCACCCTCACGCCTGCCGTCTGCCGCAGCACCAGCAACGCGCAGCGCCGGTCCGGGACATGGCGTACGACGTTGGCGACCAGCTCGGTCACGGCCAGCTCCACGGAGTCGGCCAGCTCCGTCAAGTCCCACTCCTCCAGCAGCGACCTGACGATCCGCCGGATATGCCGGGCCGAGTGTGCGCCGACGGTGATCCGCATCGCGTACTGGGCGGGGCGGGGGCCCAGGAGGGTGGGGGGAATATGTTCGTTCACGCTACGAGACTGACCTCGCGCGACTACGCTCGGCTACGGAACGAATACAACGGGTCCCGGAGTGGACCGAGTTGCGCACGAGAGGGGCCGTACGTGACCCATATCAACATCCTCGACCCGGGCGCGTCCCCGCTCGACTACTACGGGTTCGAGTTGCGACGCCATCGCGAGTCCGCGGGCCTGACACAGCGGCAGCTCGGCGACATCGTCAACTACACCGGCTCACTGGTCGGCCAGATCGAGACGGCGAGGAAGCTGCCGACGCCGGAGTTCAGCGAGCGGGTGGACGCGGCGCTGGGAACGGGTGGGTTACTGTCCCGGCTGGTCGGACTGGTGATGCGTAGTCAACTTCCGGCCTGGTTCCAACAGGTGGCGGAGTTGGAGGCGCGGGCGGTCGAGATCTGCACGTTCCAGACCCACATGGTCCATGGCCTTCTCCAGACCGGGGCGTACGTACGTGCTGTGCTCGGCACCATGGACCAGAACGACCTCGACGACCGCACCGCCGTACGGCTGGCCCGTCAGCGCATCTTCGGGAAGAGCGAACCGCCGGTCCTGTGGATGGTCCTCAGTGAGGCCGCGCTACGCCAGGAGATTGGCGACCCGGAAACCATGTGTGGGCAACTGGAGCACCTTTTGCACTTCGAGAGCAATCCCCGGCTCAACATCCAGGTGCTGCCGTTCTCAACTGGAGCGCATGCGGGACTGCAAGGCTCGTTTACCATCTTTCGCTTCGCGAGCGACCCGGACATCGTCTACACCGAGGGCTATGGCAGCGGGCATCCAACCGCCAATCCGGACACCGTCAAAGACTGCTCGCTCCGTTACGATCACCTTCGGGCCGCCGCGCTCTCCCTCGGGGACTCGGCGGAGCTGATCCGCCGCGTGATGGAGGAACGCTATGCAGAGCAACGCGATAACGACGGGGATCCAGTGGCGTAAGTCCAGCTACAGCGGCGACCAGGGCGGCGAGTGCGTCGAATGCGCACCCATCGGCCCCCTGACCTGGCGCAAGTCCACGCACAGCAGCGACCAGGGCGGCGACTGCCTAGAGATCGCCGAAACCCCGGACACCACCATCGCCGTACGAGACTCAAAAAACCCCACCGGCCCGATCCTCACGATCGCCCCCGCCGCCTTCGCCACCTTCGTCTCGTGGACTACAACCGCTGGATGATCGTCCCGGTGGCCAGTCCACCACCCGCGCACATGGTGATCAGCGCGAACTCCTTGTCCCGTCGCTCCAGTTCGTGCAGGGCAGTAGTGATCAGCCGGGCACCCGTCGCCCCGACCGGGTGCCCGAGCGCGATCGCACCGCCGTTCACGTTGACCTTCTCCAAGTCCTGCTCGAAGACCTGTGCCCAGCTCAACACCACTGAAGCGAAGGCCTCGTTGATCTCCACGAGGTCGATGTCCTTCAAAGACATCCCGGCCTTGCCCAGCACCGCGCGCGTCGCGTCGATCGGGCCGTCCAGATGGAAGTGCGGGTCCGAACCCACCAGTGCCTGGGCCACGATCCGCGCCCTCGGGCGCAGCTTCAGCGCCCGGGCCATCCGCTTGGACGCCCAGAGGATCGCCGCCGCGCCGTCCGAGATCTGCGAGGAGTTGCCCGCCGTGTGGACGGCGGTCGGCATCACCGGCTTGAGGCCCGCCAGCGCTTCCATGGACGTGTCGCGGAGTCCCTCGTCGCGGTCGACGAGGCGCCACATGCCCTGTCCGGCCCGCTGTTCGTCCTCGGTGGTCGGCACCTGGACGGCGAAGGTCTCGCGCTTGAAGCGTTCCTCCGCCCAGGCGTTCGCGGCGCGCTCCTGGGAGACGAGCCCGAGCGAGTCGACGTTCTCGCGCGTCAGGCCACGATTTCGCGCGATGCGCTCGGCGGCCTCGAACTGATTGGGCAGGTCCACGTTCCACTCGTCCGGGAACGGCTTTCCAGGTCCGTGCTTGGAGCCGGAGCCCAGCGGCACCCTCGACATCGCCTCGACGCCGCACGAGATGCCGACGTCGATGACGCCCGCCGCGACCATGTTGGCCACCATGTGCGAGGCCTGCTGCGAGGAGCCGCACTGGCAGTCGACCGTCGTCGCCGCCGTCTCGTACGGCAGGCCCATGGCGAGCCAGGCCGTGCGCGCGGGGTTCATGGACTGCTCGCCGGCGTGCGTCACCGTGCCGCCGACGATCTGCTCGACGCAGTCGGCGTGGATGCCGGTGCGGCCGAGGAGTTCACGGTAGGTCTCGCCCAGGAGATAGGCGGGGTGGAGGTTGGCGAGCGCGCCACCTCGCTTGCCGATGGGGGTGCGTACGGCTTCGACGATCACGGGTTCCGCGGCCATGGGGGCTCGTCCTCTCCTCAGGCCTGTCCGGCGGCCAGGCCCTGCTGACCCGCGCAGCGCGGGGCGTCCCGGCCCACCCACCGCGCAGAACTAGAACGCGTACCAGTTCTGTGTGCAGTCTGCGGATCCAAGCCCCCGCGCCGCAAGGGTCGTGCAGCGCCCGAAGTCGTGATCTGCACGAACTCCCCACGGAATTCGGGGCGCCGTACCCCTTGCGACTTGTAGAACCCGTTACTACCTTCACGGCAATTCCGGATTCCTGATGGACCGTCAGAATGGTGGGTGGTCGCCGATGCCCTGTCCCGCGCTGCCCGACGGGTTCGACTTCACCGACCCCGATCTGCTGCACCACCGCGTGCCCCTGCCGGAGTTCGCCGAACTGCGCCGGGCCGAACCCGTCCGCTGGATCCCCCAGCCGGCCGGTCTGGCCGGCTTCCAGGACGAGGGCTACTGGGCGGTCACCCGGCACGCGGACGTCAAGTACGTCTCCACGCACCCGGAGATCTACTCCTCCTACCTCAACACCGCGATCATCCGCTTCCACGAGCACATGCAGCGCGACGCGATCGACGCCCAGCGGCTGATCCTGCTCAACATGGACCCACCCGAGCACACCCGCGTCCGCCAGATCGTGCAACGCGGTTTCACGCCAAGGGCCATCCGAGCGCTGGAGGAACGGCTCCGCTCCCGTGCCCTCGCGATCGTCGAGGGCGCCCGCGCCCACTCGGGACCCTTCGACTTCGTCACCGAGGTCGCCTGCGAACTGCCCCTCCAGGCGATAGCCGAGCTGATCGGCGTCCCCCAGGACGACCGCATCAAGATCTTCGAGTGGTCCAACAAGATGATCGCGTACGACGACCCGGAGTACGCCATCACCGAGGAGGTGGGCGCCGAGTCGGCCGCCGAGCTCATCTCGTACGCCATGAACATGGCCGCCGACCGCAAGCAGTGCCCGGCGAAGGACATAGTCAGCACGCTGGTGGCGGCCGAGGACGAGGGCAACCTCGGTTCCGACGAGTTCGGTTTCTTCGTGCTGATGCTGTCGGTCGCCGGCAACGAGACCACCCGCAACGCCATCACCCACGGCATGCACGCCTTCCTCACCCACCCCGAGCAGTGGGAGCTGTACAAGAGCACCCGTCCGGCGACCACGGCCGAGGAGATCGTGCGGTGGGCGACCCCGGTCGTCTCCTTCCAGCGCACCGCCACCCAGGACACCGAACTCGGCGGCAAGCAGATCAAGAAGGGCGACCGCGTCGGCATCTTCTACGCCTCCGCCAACCACGACCCCGAGGTCTTCGAGAACCCGGACGCCTTCGACATCACCCGCGACCCCAACCCCCACCTCGGCTTCGGCGGCGGAGGCCCCCACTACTGCCTCGGCAAGTCCCTGGCCGTCCTCGAGATCGACCTCATCTTCAACGCGATCGCCGACGCGATGCCGGACCTCACCCTGGTCGGCGACCCGCGCCGGCTGCGCTCCGCCTGGATCAACGGCGTCAAGGAACTCCAGGTCGACGCCGGCTGACCGCACCGCACGCTCGGGCCGACGGACTCCCGGTGCCCGTCGGCCCGTCCCGCGGGAGGCAGGGGCATCCCCCTAGGCCCTGTCGCCGAACTCCCGTCTGCCCCGCGACGCCATGCACGCACTCTCGCCGCACCGGGCGAAAGCCCGAGTACATCCAGTACGAGGACTTCCGCCCGGCACGCCGAGAGCACGCACCTGACGCCGCGAGGCCCGCCCTTCGGGCGGACGACGGGAGTTTGACGACAGGACCTCGCCCCGCCCCTGCCTCCCCCGAGACGAACCTCCGATGAACGTCTCCGTTCCGTTTCGCGTCTTCCCCGGTGGCTCAGTCATCCCCCCACCTCCGAAGACAACCGACGCTTCGAACGGAACCGGTGCACCGTGGTCTCTGCCGAGCTGACCCCCGTCCGGCCCGGCCACCCGGCCGTACGCAGAAAACGCCCGCATCACGCGTTCTGGCTGCGCCACCGCCTCCCCCTCCTCGTCACCCTCCCCGTGCTGCCGCTGTACGCGGTGTGGTGGGCCTTCCTCGCGACCGGCGGTGGTGATCTCGCGGCCCAGGTGGCGTGGGCGGAGTTCGTGGCGCGGCACGGCGGATCGGCGTACAACCTCTTCTGGTACGGCGGGATGCACACCGCCAACTACAGCCTGATCTCGCCGTATCTGATGGCGGCGCTGGGTGTGCGCCCGGTGACGGTGGTCTCCGGGCTCGCCGCCACCTGGCTGGCCGCCGAGCTGATCGCCCGCACGGGGCTACGGCGGCCGGTGGGCCCGGCACTGCTGGCCTCACTCGCGCTGTGGTGCAACGTCGCCTCGGGGCGCACCACCTTCGCGCTCGGCGTCGCCCTCGGTCTCGCCGCCTGTGTCCTGCTGACGGGCGAGCGGCGGACACTGCCTGCGGCGGCGTACGCGGCACTGGCGACCATGGCGAGCCCGGTGGCCGGACTGTTCCTGGTGGTGGTGGGCGCCGGACATCTCGCCGTACGGGACCGGGTGCGGGCCGGGGTGCTGCTGGTGCCGCCGGTGGTCGTCGTCGGGGCGACCACGCTGCTGTTCCCCTTCGCCGGACAGCAGTTGATGCCCTCGGGCCGGATCTGGCCGCCCCTGCTGCTGGGGCTGACCGTCGCCACGCTGGCCCCGCGCGGCTGGCGGGTGGCCCGGTGGTGCGGGGTCGTGTACGCGGCCGGGACCGTGATGACGTATCTGATCGCCTCCCCGGTGGGGACGAACGTGGAGCGGTTCGCGGAGCTGTTCGCGCCCGCCGCGCTGCTTGCGGCGCTGCTCACCGCGCCCGGGCCGCACCTGGTGCGGCGGATCGCGCTGGTGGTGGCGCTCGTGCTCTCCGTCGCCTGGGTCGGGCAGAAGACCATGGACGACCTGGAGGTGTCCACGGCCGTGCCCGCCTGGGCCGCCGACACGCACGGTGTCGTACGGACGCTGGAGCGGCTCGGCGCCGGGCGTGGCCGTGTCGAGGTGGTCCCGGCCCGCAACCACCGCGAGGCCTCCACGCTCGCCCCGCATGTGAACCTGGCGCGCGGCTGGAACCGTCAGCTGGACATGGAGCGGGGACGGCTGTTCTACGACGGCACGTTCTCGGAGGCGACCTATCGGGCCTGGCTGGACCGCTGGGCGGTGGGATTCGTCGTGCTGCCGGCGGGGAAGCCGGACGGGTTCGCCGAGGCGGAGGCGCGGCTGGTGAGGAGCCGGCCCGCGTGGCTGGAACCGGTGTGGAGCGACGCCAACTGGCAGGTGCTGCGGGTGCGCGACGCCGTACCGCTGGTGTCGGCGCCCGCCTCCGTGCTGCGCACGACGAGCGCCGAGGTGGACGTACGGGTGCCGGTGCCCGGCCCGGTGACCGTGCGGGTCGCGTACTCGCCGTGGCTGCGCGCGCCGGGCGGCTGCCTGACACGGGACGGCGAGTTCACGCGGCTGACGGTGACCGAGCCGGGTGAGTACCGGATCAGCTCGGGGTACGCCCCGTCACCGGGACCGGATCCTTCGTGCTGACCTCCACGGGCTTCATCAGCGGCCTCGGCCGCGGCCCCTGGAGGAGGTAGGTCAGGCCGAAGCCCGCACCGACGACGGCCGCGCCGCCCATCGCGTCCAGCACCCAGTGGTTGCCGGTCGCCACGATCGCGGAGACGGTGAACAGCGGGTGCAGCAGGCCGAGCGCCTTCATCCACCACTTGGGCGCAAGGACCGCGATGACGACTCCGCACCACAGGGACCAGCCGAAGTGCAGCGAGGGCATCGCCGCGTACTGGTTGGTCAGCGCGGTCAGCGTGCCGTAGTCCGGCTTGGAGAAGTCCTGCACGCCGTGCACGGTGTCGATGATGCCGAGGCCCGGCATCAGGCGCGGTGGAGCGAGCGGGAAGAGCCAGAAGCCGAGGAGCGCGATCAGGGTGGCGAAGCCGAGCGCCGAGCGCGCCCAGCGGTAGTCGCCGGGGCGGCGGGCGTAGAGCACGCCGAGGACGGTGAGCGGGACGACGAAGTGGAACGACTCGTAATAGAAGTCGAAGAAGTCCCGCAGCCACTCGACCTTGAACACGGTGTGGTTGACCCAGTGCTCGATGTCGATGTGCAGGAACCGCTCGATGGAGAGGATCTGGTCGCCGTGGTGTTCGGCGGTGGTCCGGCCGCCCGCGTTGGTGCCGCCCGTCGCGGCGAGCCTGACCTGCTGGTAGGCGGAGTAGCCGACGCGTATCAGGAGCAGTTCGAGCAGCAGGTTCGGGCGGGTGAACACGCGGCCGAGGAAGGGGAGCAGCGGCAACCGCTTCCAGCGTGTGGGGACGGGCTGGGCGTAGTCGGTGGGGATCGGCGCCCGGTAGTACTCCGAGGTGCGGGAGAGGAACGGCACGATCGTGGCGGCGGCGAGGGCGGCGAGCAGCACCACGTTGTCGCGCAGCGGGAAGAGCGCCGCCATGTTCGGCAGCATCATCTTCGCGGGCAGCGTCATGACGAGGATGACGGCGACGGGCCACATGGGGCGGTCCGAGGTCTTCTTGCCGACCCTGCCGACCAGCGCGAGCAGCACCCACAACAGCTGGTGCTGCCAGGACGTGGGCGAGACGACGACGGCGACACAGCCGGTGATCGCCACGGCCAGCAGCAGCTGCCCGTCCCGTGCGTAGCGGATGGCGCGGCGCAGGCCGAGGGCGGCGACCGCGGCGCCGAGCAGCAGGAACAGGGTGATCTCCAGCGGGCCGTTGAGGCCGAGCCGCAGCAGCGCGCCGTGCAGCGACTGGTTGGAGAGGTCGTCGGCGTCCCCGCCGAGGCCGACGCCCGCCAGGTGGTGCACCCAGTAGGTGGTGGAGTCGTGCGGCATCACGGCCCAGGCGAGCGCGCCGAGGCCGGCGAAGGTGATCACGGTGGACTCGACGGCGCGGCGGCGCCCGGTGAACCAGAGCAGCGGCGCGAAGAGCAGCATGGTGGGCTGGAGGGCGGCGGCGACGCCGATCAGCAGGCCGCCGGCGCGCTCGCCCCGGACGGCGAAGCAGCCCAGCAGGACGAGCAGCACCGGGATGATGCTGGTCTGGCCGAGGTAGAGGGCGTTGCGCACCGGCAGCGACAGCATCAGCAGGCTGATCGCGACGGGCGCGGCGAGCAGGGCGGTGCGCCGGCTCACCGGCTGGGGCAGAGCGCGTGCGACGACCAGGCCGAGCACGACGACCAGCGAGAGGCTGCCGAAGGTCCAGCCCCAGCCGAGCGCCTGTTCGGCGGCGCGGGTGAGGGGTTTGAGGACGAATCCTCCGAAGGGGGTGCCGGTGAACTGCGTCGAGTCGTACAGCGATCCCTTCACATGCAGGACGCCATTGGGTCCGACCCAGGTCTCCAGGTCCGTCAGCCGGTCACCTTTCGGGGTGCTGAGCACGACGGTGACCTGCCGTATCGCGAGGACCGCGGCGATCACCCACAGCCCGATCCGGATCGCGCGCAGTCTCGCTCTCGCCGATTCCGCCGCCCCCGCCCCGAAGGCATTGCCCACTGTCCCGCCGTGCTCAACGTTCGCCACGCCCCGCCGACCCTCCCACCCCGTTTGTCCCGTTCACCCCGTGCGTCCCGTGCGTCCGGACTCCGACCGGACCTTACGAGGCTCGCACGCCCCGGTTGAGAGACGCAGGCAACCCCCTCTTCACCTGACGGCCTCCCGCCTTTTGTCCGGATGACGATAGTGCGCGCACGGTTCCGGCTCCCCCCTTCGTTCGCGACATAGCTCACAGACGGGCCCCGGAAAAGCGGTGCGCGGCCGGGCCTGCACCCCTGCGTACGGCGCATTTACTTGCACTATGCATCGAGTTGCCTACGGCACGTTACGCGGACGAGTGCCCCTATGGTCGCTTTTCGGCCCACTTCCGGGTGAGCCACTTCCCCGTCCCCTACGAAAGGCATGCCCTTGCCGTCCGCCACAGCAGTCACCCCCGCCGTGCCCCGACCCCGGACCCCCGCGCCGCCCGAGGCCTACGTCACCGATCCGGCCCTGGTCAAGCGGGCCGTCAAGGCGGCGGCCCTCGGCAACGCGATGGAGTGGTTCGACTTCGGTGTCTACAGCTACATCGCGGTGACGCTGGGCAAGGTCTTCTTCCCCTCCGGCAACCCCACCGCGCAGCTGCTGTCCACCTTCGGCGCCTTCGCCGCGGCCTTCCTCGTCCGCCCGCTCGGCGGCATGGTCTTCGGCCCGCTCGGCGACCGCGTCGGCCGCCAGAAGGTCCTCGCCCTCACCATGATCATGATGGCGGCGGGCACCTTCGCGATCGGCCTGATCCCCTCGTACGCCACGATCGGCGTCGGCGCTCCCCTGCTGCTGCTCGCGGCCCGGCTCGTCCAGGGCTTCTCGACCGGCGGCGAGTACGCGGGCGCCTCCACCTTCATCGCCGAGTACGCGCCCGACAAGAAGCGCGGCTTCTTCGGGAGCTGGCTGGAGTTCGGCACGCTCGCCGGATACATCGGCGGCGCCGGCCTGGTCACCCTCATGACCGCCTTCCTGTCCACCGAGGACCTGCTGTCCTGGGGCTGGCGCGTCCCGTTCCTGATCGCGGGCCCGATGGGCATCATCGGCCTGTATCTGCGAATGCGCCTGGAAGAGACCCCGGCGTTCGCGGCGGAGCTGGCGAAGGCCTCCAAGAAGGAGGCGGACCGCCCCAAGGTGCGGCTGCGCGAGATGGTCGCGGGACAGTGGCGCGCGCTGCTGCTCTGCGTCGGCCTGGTGCTGGTCTTCAACGTCACCGACTACATGCTGCTGTCGTACATGCCGAGCTATCTGACGAGCGAGCTGAAGTACGACGAGACGCACGGCCTGCTGGTCGTCCTCGGCGTGATGGCGCTGATGATGATCGTCCAGCCCTTCGCGGGCGCGCTGACCGACCGGATCGGCCGCCGCCCGGTGATCGCCGCGGGCTGCGTCGGCTTCCTCGCCCTGTCCGTCCCGGCGCTCCTGCTGATCCGCCAGGGCAGTCTGCTCGCGGTCGCGCTCGGCATGGGCGCGCTGGGCCTGCTGCTGGTCTGCTTCACCTCCGCGATGCCCGCCGCGCTCCCCGCGCTCTTCCCGACGAAGGTCCGCTACGGCTCGCTGTCCATCGGCTTCAACGTCTCCGTCTCGCTCTTCGGCGGTACGACCCCGCTGGTGACCACGGCGCTCATCGGGGCGACCGGGAACATGATGATGCCCGCCTACTACATGATGGCCGCGGCCATCATCGGCGGTGTCGCGGTGTGGTTCATGACCGAATCGGCGGGGCGTCCGCTGCCGGGCTCCGCACCCGCCGTGTAGCTTTGCCCGTGGGACTAGTTAGCGCATCTAACTAGGCATACGAAAGGCATGGTTCATGAGCGAGTCGCAGCTCTGGAACGAAGTCGACGACTACTTCGCCACCCTCCTCGCCCCCGCCGACGAGGCACTGACGGCGGCCCTGCGCGACAGCGACGCCGCAGGGCTGCCGCAGATCGCTGTCGCGCCGAACCAGGGCAAGCTGCTCCAGCTGCTCGCCGAGATCCAGGGCGCCCGCCGCATCCTGGAGATCGGCACCCTCGGCGGCTACAGCACCATCTGGCTGGGCCGCGCGCTCCCGGCGGACGGCCGGCTGATCACCTTCGAGTACGACGCCACGCACGCCGAGGTCGCCCGCCGCAACCTCGCCCGCGCGGGCCTCGACAAGATCACCGAGGTGCGGGTGGGCCCCGCGCTGGAGTCGCTGCCGAAGCTGGCCGAGGAGAACCCGGAGCCGTTCGACTTCGTGTTCATCGACGCCGACAAGGTGAACAACCCGCACTACGTCGAGTGGGCCCTCAAGCTCACCCGCCCCGGCAGCCTGATCGTCGTCGACAACGTCGTGCGCGGCGGGCGGGTCACCGAGGCGGGCAGCGCCGAACCGAGCGTGCGGGGCACCCGGGCCGCACTCGAACTGATCGCCGCCCACCCGAAGTTGAGCGGTACGGCGATCCAGACGGTGGGCAGCAAGGGGTACGACGGGTTCGCGCTGGCGCGCGTGCTGGCCTGACGCGCGTTTCCCCCTCCGAGGCGCTCAGGTCCCCCTCCGGGGGGCGCTCAGGCCTCGTGGTAGAAACCCACGTTCACGCTGTGCGGTCCTGTGCGGTCGAGGATGACGATCTCCCCCGAACCGCCCGCGGGGAGCTTCGCCGTCCCGCCGTACGGGACGGCCTGGGTCGGCAGTCCGGCCAGCGTCAGCCGTACCTCGGCGGAGGGCTCCGGGCGCGACCCGTGCAGCCAGGTGACCTGCCAGGTGCCGTCCGGGCCGCACAGGAACTCCAGGTGGACCCGGGAGACGAACAGCCAGTCGTCGGGGGTCGCGAGCCGGCACACGGCCCGGTCCCGGCCCACCCGCAGCACGGCTCCGGGGTCGCTCGGCGCGTCGGCCATCAGCATTCCGGCCGTCGCACCAGCGTCCGCCCCGGTGACCGAGGCCATGGTGAGTTCGAGCACGTGCGCTCCTTCGAGTTACAGCGTTCATCCGGTCGCGGCGCGGCGCTTCAACCCTCCTGGTACCGAGTGTGGTTGACGCGCCGCCGCCGCATGATAAATCGCCCGATCGTCCGATCGTGTGTCGTACGGCACAATGGACGCATGACCGAACGGAAGCCACCCGGGGTCAGCTTCGAGACCTGGGTCGACCGACAGATCCGTGAGGCGGAGGCCCGCGGCGAGTTCGCGGACCTGCCCGGTGCGGGCAAGCCCATGCCCGAGGTGACCGACACCTCGTACGACGAACTGTGGTGGATCAAGCGGAAGATGGCCCGCGAGGGGCTGTCGGTCCTGCCGCCGACGCTGGCCCTGCGCAAGGAGGCCGAGGACGCGCTCGCGGCGGCGGCGGTGGCGCCCTCGGAGCGGGTCGTACGCCGGATCGTCGAGGACATCAACGCCAAGATCCGCGAGGTCATGTTCAAGCCGCCGCCGGGACCTCCTCTCGGCCTCAAGCCGTACGACGTGGACGAGATCGTCCGGGAGTGGCGCGAGCGCCGGGCCGGATGACCCCGTCGACGGGTGAGGCCGCGCCCCGGAACATGGTCCGGGGCGCGGCCTCGCTGTGGCACTCGACGGTTCGGCCTCCTGTTTCGGCCTCCTGCTCTGTCTCCTACAGATGCAGGAGCCGCTCGGTGACCTCGCGGTAGTCGCGCAGGGCGAGCCGCAGCTTCTCGGTGTCGGCCGTGTCGCTCTCACCGGCTGCCTGCCAGGTCGTCCGCAGGTTGCGGCGGCGCCGGGTCATGGCGTCCGTGAACTCTGTGGTCAGCTCCTCCAGGACGTGGTCCGCCTCCTCGACGGACGCCCGCGGGCCGTCCACGAACCCACCGACCGCGTGCTGCAGCCGCAACGAGTACTTGTCGCACTCGTCGTGCGACAGCAGCGCCCCGTCGCCATCACCCCGCGGACCGGTACCGCGCTGCTCCGCGGGGGTGGGGCCGCTCTGCCCGGCACGGGCGGGTTCACCCTGCGCCCCGCGGGCGAACTCCGCCTGCCCGGCACGGGTGGGGTCGCCCTGCCCTGTGCGGGCGAACTCCGCTTCCTCGGCGCGCCTGGATTCCGGCTGCCCGGCGCGAGCGGGGTCACCGCCCTGTCCGGCGCGGGCGGAATCCTGCTGCCCGGCCGCCCGCATGTCGGCGCCCCGTCCGGCTCGGGTGTCGCGGTCGTCGGCGGGCATGCTCCGCGTGTCGCCGGCTGTCGAGCGGGACGGGTTCGCGGTCTCGCGGGATCCCATGCCGCCGGGGACCTCACCGGGGTCGCGGACGGCCGGGTCGGCCGGGGTGCCGGGTCCGGTCGCCGGAGCGTCCTGGGCGTCCTGGGCGTGCCGGTGGACGAGGGGGTCGACGTCCCCGCGACCCGTCATCGCCTCGCGACGCGGAGTGTTCTCGTTGCCGTTGTCCGAAGTCATCCTCTTCACTTCCTCAACTCCCCTTCGCATGACGCCTGGTCAGTACCGACGGAACATGGGCTCGGTGGGAACGTTCGTCCGGGACGGATTCCGCGGCAGGGGCGGTGTCCTGGCGGGCGTCCTCGCGAACCGGGGCCAGCAGCTCCTCGAAGAGTGCGCGGGCGTCCACCATGGACGCGCGGAGTTCCTCCGTGCTGCCGTCGGCGCCCGAGGCGGGGGCGTACGTGGCCTGGTGTACGCGCCGGTAGCCGTGCAGATGGTGTCCGTGGTGGACGGAGAGCGCGTCGAGCTGCTCCTCGTAGCGCTCGCCGTCGGGGAAGCCCCGTGCGCCGGCCAGTTCGGCGACCAGCCGGTCCGCCTCGGCCACCGCCTCCTGGGGCGAGTCGACGAAGCGTTCCTGAACGGCCCCCCAGCGGGCCGCGTACTCGTCGCGGGCCGCGGGCTCCAGCGGCCGTTCACGCAGCGAGCCGTGCCGCTTCACCCGCTCGGCGAGGTCACGCTCGGCGGCCCTGGCGTCGCCGTCGTGCTGGGCGACGGCACGGTCGTACTCGGGCCCGAAGCGCCGCCGCAGTGTGCGCCCGCCCTGCGGCCTGCGGGCCAAAAGGATCAGCACGGCCGCGACGACGGCGACCGCCACGATCACGATCACGATCAAAGCGATGATGAGGCCTGTGGACATGGGTGCCTTCCGGGGTTCTCGACCCGACGGGCCGGTTCGAGGACCGGGTTGCCCGGAACCCCGCACTCAAACGAACCCACCACGGACCCCACCACTGACCCCACCACGGATCCCTCACGCATCCGCCATGGACCCGTCACGGACGCTCCCTCAGCGGCGCCCCGCCGAAATCCGCTTGCGGCAAGGGTGCTGCGCCTCCCGACAATGGCACCCATGACCTGGACCATCGCTCCCGAGCCCTTCGACTCCTCCGTCGCCGCCGCACTGTGGCGCGCGTACTACACGGAGGTCAGCGACCGCTGGTACCTGCTGCACGAGGGGCACCCGACCGACCCCGAGGAACTGGAGCGGGAGATCGCGGCGGCCACGGGTGCCGAGTTCCAGGCACCCGGCGGGGTGCTGCTGGTCGCGCGGTACGTCGGCGACCCCGGCGGCATGGCCGGGGTGCGGATGCTCGACGCCACGACGGGTGAGCTGAAGCGCGTGTTCGTGCGCGAGCAGCTGCGCGGCAGAGGCGGCGCGCCACTGCTGCTCGCGGCGGCCGAGGAGGCGGCGCGCGGCCTCGGCGCCGAGCGGCTGGTTCTCGACACCCGGGGCGACCTGACGGAGGCACGCGCCCTGTACGCGCGGCACGGCTACGAGGAGTCCGAGCCGTACAACGACGAGACCTACGCCGACCACTGGTTCACGAAGAAGCTGACGCCCTGAAGCGGTTCACGACGAGACCGACGCCCTGAAGCGGTTCACGAAGAAGCTGACGCCCTGAAGCGGTTCACGACGAGACCGACGCCCTGAAGCGGTTCACGACGAGACCGACGCCCTGAAGCGGTTCACGACGAGACCGACGCCCTGGAGGCCGGCGGAGAAGTCACGCCGGTGTCCCGCGCGGATGCGCACGCGGCACCGTCCCGGCGTGCGGCCGCT
Source organism: Streptomyces sp. NPDC007095 (assembly GCF_040634475.1). Classification (NCBI taxonomy): domain Bacteria; kingdom Bacillati; phylum Actinomycetota; class Actinomycetes; order Kitasatosporales; family Streptomycetaceae; genus Streptomyces; species Streptomyces sp. NPDC007095. The sequence goes on along the minus strand of NZ_JBEYFS010000169.1, from coordinate 11,212 downwards.
CCCCGTCGGAGCCGCACAGCTCGCCGTTCAGCTCCTTGACCAGCTTGGTCAGATCGGTCGGACGGTCCGGACCCCACCAATCGCCGAGCAGCTCCGCCAGGGACTCCTCACGGGCCTTGGCCAGCCTCCCGGCGACCTCGCGGCCTTCGTCCGTGAGGACGAGGTCGAGCCCTTCGCGGGCGGCTAGGCGGCGCTCCTCCAACTGCCGGGCCGCGGCCAGTACGACGGGCAGCGGTACGGTGCTGCGCTCGGCCAGCAGCGCGGGCTCCGCCCAGCCGTACTTCTTGATCCGCAGCAGCAGCCAGCTCGCGGCGGGCAGCAGGTCGTACCCGGCGCGCGCGGCGATCTTCTCGTAGATCTCCCGCCGCCCCTCCCGGGTGCCGAGCAGGGAAAGCGCGCGGCACACCTCGTCGTACGACGACCGCTCCACGGGATTGGTGGCGAGCGTCTCGGTGATGTCGGGTGCCGTGACCGAACCCCGCAGCTTGTCCTCGCGCAGGAACCAGGCCAGGACGAAGCCGAGCAGGGCGACCGGGGCGGCGTACAGGAAGACGTCGGTGATCGACGAGGCGTACGCGTGCAGGACGGGCTGGCGGAGCGCGGACGGCAGGTCGGCGATGCCCTTCGGGTCTGCCTTGAGGCTGTTCGGCGTGATGCCGGCGGGGAGTCGCCTTCCGCTCAGCACGGCCACCAGGTTGTCGCCGAGGCGGCTCGCGAAGACGGTGCCGAAGATGGCCACGCCGAACGAAGCGCCGATGGACCGGAAGAAGGTGGCACCCGAGGTGGCGACGCCCAGATCCTCGTACGAGACCGCGTTCTGCACGATCAGGACCAGGACCTGCATGACCAGGCCGAGGCCCAGGCCGAAGACGAGGAAGTACACGCTCATCTCTCCGGTACTGCTGTGCTCGTCGAGCTGGTGGAGCAGGAGCAGACCGAGCGCCGTGACACCGGTGCCCGCGATGGGGAAGACCTTCCAGCGTCCGGTACGGCTGACGATCTGCCCGGAGACGGTCGAGGACAGCAGCAACCCGAACACCATGGGCAGCATGTACACGCCGGACAGGGTGGGGCTCACACCCCGGACGACCTGGAGGAAGGTCGGCAGATAGGTCATCGCGCCGAACATCGCGAAACCGACGATGAAGCTGATGACGGCGGAGAGGGTGAAGGTGCGGATACGGAAGAGCCTGAGGGGCAGGACGGGTTCGGCCGCCCGCTGCTCCACCGCCACGAAGGCCACGGCGAGCAGGACACCGAGCACCGCGAGACCGATGATCTGCGGCGAGCTCCAACCCCAGGTGGTGCCGCCGAGCGAGGCCACGAGAACGAGACAGGTGGCGACCGCGGCGATGAGGAACGTGCCGAGGTAGTCGATAACGTGCTTGGCGGACTTTTTCGGGATGTGCAGGACCGCCGCGATCACGATGAGCGCGACCACGCCGACCGGAAGGTTGATGTAGAAGACCCAGCGCCAGCTGAGGTGCTCGGTGAACAGCCCGCCGAGCAGTGGCCCGAGCACGCTCGTCGCACCGAAGACGGCTCCGAACAGCCCCTGGTACTTGCCCCGTTCGCGCGGCGAGACGACGTCGCCGACGATCGCCATGGACAGCACGATGAGCCCACCGCCACCGAGGCCCTGAAGGGCCCGGAAGCCGATCAACTCACCCATGTTCTGCGCCATTCCGCACAATGCGGACCCGACGAGGAAGATCACGATCGCGGCCTGGAACAGCTTCTTCCGGCCATACTGGTCGCCGAGTTTGCCCCACAGCGGAGTGGCCGCGGTCGAGGCGAGCAGATACGCGGTGACCACCCACGACAGGTGCTCGAGCCCGCCCAGGTCACTGACGATGGTGGGCAGCGCGGTCGACACGATCGTCTGGTCGAGGGCGGCCAGCAGCATGCCGAGCAGCAGCGCGCCGATCGAGACGACGACGCTGCCGTGCACCGGCGCCTCCTTGGCGTCGACGGCGGCCGCCGAGCGCCTCCGCACGGCCGACTCGTTCACACCGTACGGGGGGTCATGCGGCGGCGCGTCCGGGTCGTGCACATCACCGGGTGTCTCGCCCGTCATGCGGACCTCCCATGAGCCCCTGGGGTCTCGGTCACCCTCCATGGTGGTCGGTATGGCGGGTTATGGCCTGTTGAAGCTTGCAACGCGTGCGGAAGGCGGGATTCCGGGGGCTCCTGGGAGAAGGTGTGGTGGATGTGACTAACCTCGGGAGTTCCGAGGGGGCGAGTCTCAGGGGGAGGGACCCAACGCGTGACTGAACCGAACGGGCATGTCTGCCCCGAGTGCGCCGCGCCCCGGACGCCGGACGGCACCCCGTCCTGCGCCTGCACCCGGCGCGCGTCCGACGCCCTGCGCGACGCGCGCACGGCGGAGGCGGCAGCGGCGGAGGACTTCGATCCCCTGCGCATACGCCCGTACGTGGATCTGCCGGCGACCGAGTCCTCTCCCTCCCCCGCCACCATGCGTCTGCGTACGGTGCCGTCGGAGGCCGCCACCGCCGCACGACACGTCGGCTCCGGGAACGAACCCCCGTACCCGCCCCCGGCCCCCTTCCCGGAGGAACCTCCCCGGCGCCGACGGCGCACGGCCCTGCTGGCCGTGACCGGGGCCGCGGTGGCGGTCGTGGCGGCGGCGGGGTTCGCGAGCGGGCTGTTCTCGTACGACGCCCCCGCGCGGGACAGGGCACTGCCGGACGATGTACGGGCGAGCGTGCCGGACCCGTCACCGACGCCGACATCGGCGCCGTCGTCCCCGTCGTCACGATCAGACTCGGGGTCGGCCCCCGAGGGCGCCACATCCCCCACAACCACGGCAACGACAACGACCGCGCCACCCCCGTCCCCCAGCGGAAGCCCGTCCCCCTCGGCGTCGGCGTCGGCGACGCGATCACAGCCGCCCACGCCCTCACCGTCATCTACACCCACGCCCACCGCGGCCGCATCGTTGGCGCCTGGCCAGGGCTCCACGGGCGATCAGCCCGCCCAGACCCTGCGCCGCGGCGACAAGGGCTCCGAGGTCACCGAACTCCAACTGCGCCTGCGCCAGTTGTCCCTCTACACCGGCAAGGCCGACGGTACGTACTCCGGCCAGGTCGAGGACGCGGTACGCCGCTATCAGTGGGCGCGTGGCATCAGGGGCGACGAGTCCGGGGTGTACGGGGCGGCGACGCGGGCGAGCCTCGAGGGTGAGACGAGGACGCCGTAACGGTCCGGGGGGTTCGGTGAATTCGTCGACTGCGGCCCGGCGGGGGCCGATCGCGCAGTTCCCCGCGCCCCTGAGACGGGGCTGCGCCCCGCATCCCCCGCCCGCCCGATCCGTGCGGCTGTCGGCCGCTGGAGGCTGAGCGGGGCTTCGCCCCGCGTCCCCCCGCCCGCGCGATCGGCTTGACTGCGGGACGGTGGGGGCTTGGCGCGCAGTTCCCCGCGCCCCTCACGGGGCGCTCTTGTCGGCGCCGGTTCGTATGTTCAGCCCGTCCGGCGTTTGAGGACGAGGCCGTTCAGGCCGATGGGAGGGCCGGGGCGCAGCCCCGTGGCCCAGGGGCGCGGGGAACTGCGCGATCGGCCCCCCACTCGCCCGCAGCCGACGGACACACTCCCGGGGTCTGGGGGCGGAGCCCCCAGGGATGGGACGGGCAGGGGCGGCGGGGGCGAGGAAACCGGGCGTCAGCCGACGTGCAGGCGTATCGTCCCGTCCCCGACAACCTCCACCCGCACCTGCGTCAGATCACGCACGACGACATCCGGACGATGGAAGCCGGCCCGGGGCCCCACCCCGACCACCCGCATCCCGGCACCCCGCCCGGCGGAAATCCCGGCCCCCGAGTCCTCGAAGACGACACAGTCCTCCGGCGCCACACCCAACTCGGCGGCGCCCTTCAGAAAACCCTCTGGATCAGGCTTGCTCGCACCGACGGACTCCGCGGTGACCCGCACATCGGGCATCCCGAGCCCGGCGGCAGCCATCCGCGCCGTCGACAGCCCCACATCCGCGGAGGTGACAAGGGCATGCGGCACCCCGCCCAGCGAGGCAAGGAACTCCGCGGCACCCGGAATCGCGACGACCCCGTCCATGTCGGCGGTCTCCTCGGCGAGCATGCGCGCGTTGTCGGCGTAGTTCTGCTCCATCGGCCGGTTCGGCAGCAGGACCGCCATCGACGCGTACCCCTGCCGCCCGTGGACGACCTTCATGACCTCGCCCCCGTCCAGCCCGTGCCGCTCGGCCCAGCGGCGCCAGCAGCGCTCGACCACGGCGTCCGAGTTGACGAGGGTGCCGTCCATGTCGAGCAGGAGGGCGCGGGCGGTCAGAACGGTGGTGGCCGTCATCGGCAGGCTCCAGGGCGCGCGGGCAGGGGCCGGGGGCGTCCATTGGATCAGCACCGGGTCCCCCGGGGACAAGGCGGCCCCGCCCGCCGGTCAGGGAGTGCGGACGGGAGCCACTTTGTTTCTCTACGATACAAAACAAGGGGGTCCGGCGCCACCACCTCCGACCAGGACGAGCCGCGGGCCCTTCGCCGGCACCCCGACGAGCGGGGCGCCGGCGGCTCAGACCGCCACCGCCTCGTACAGACTCCAGACCCCCAGCGCCAGCATCAGCATGGCCGCGACCTTGGTGATGAGCTCCAGCGGAACCCGCTTCATCAGGGCCTTGCCGCCGACGATGCCGAGTCCGGCCACCGCCCAGAGCGCGAGCACCGCACCGAGGCCGACCGAGAGCGGGTCGTCGTACCGGGCCGCGAGGTTCGCCGTCATGATCTGCGTGAGGTCACCGAACTCGGCGACCAGGATGAGCATGAAGCCCGCCCCCGAGACCTTCCAGAAGCTCTGGTTCGCGGGATCGCGGATCTCCTCCTCGTCCTCGCCCTTCTTCAGGAGCAGCACGGCGGCACCGGCGAGGAACAGCACACCCGTGATCGCGTGCACGATCTGCTGCGGCAGCAGGGTCAGCACACTGCCCGCGGCGACGGCGAGCGCGACGTGCACGGCAAAGGCGGCGGCGACGCCCACGAAGACGTACGAGGCGCGATAGCGGGTGCCGAGGACGAGCCCGGCGAGCGCCGTCTTGTCCGGCAGCTCGGCGAGGAAGACGACGCCGAAGACGAGCGCCATCACGGTGATGCTGATCAAAATCCCTCAATCGGTCGGGGCTGCCCCACCGAGAGTGCTGTGACTGCTGCGCGACACCTCGGCACGGCAGCACACATCGGCGCCCGCACGAGGAGGACGTACGCGCGGACGGTGCACTGCTCTGCCGAAGGTCTCGCTGGCCGACCGTGACGGTCTGCCTCCGGGCGCCGGCTCAGACGAGCTGAGCAGTATGTCGACGGTCCGGCGAAGAGCTACTCCCCTTCTGCGCCATCCATCCTACGGGATGACGAAACGGGCCGGACAGGGCCATAGGTCCCGAGCCCCTCGCACAACGCCTCCGAGCCCGCTCCCCGATCCGCAGAAACCGACTACCCCGAACCCCTTGGCATGTCATGCCCGCGTCACTAGTTTCTTACCTGTCTCACACCTTCCGGAAATGCGGCACCGCGAGCATGGGCCCGCTCGCCCCAACGTCCCCCCACCTCAAGGGAGTTCGCATGCCAAAGGTCTACGCGCGTCGACGGCTGAGCATACTCGCAGCCTTCACCGGCCTGATAGCCATGGTCGGGATTTTCAACGGCCCGACCGCCTCCGCCGCGCTCCCCACCCCGGTCAGCGCCGCCACCGCGCGCACCTACCTCGCCTCGCTCACCGTGGCGACGGAGAACCGCACCGGCTACGACCGTGATCTCTTCCCCACCTGGATCACCATCAGCGGCACCTGCAACACCCGTGAGTACGTCCTCAAGCGCGACGGTTCGAACGTCGTCACCAACTCCGCCTGTACCGCCACCAGCGGCACCTGGTACTCGGTCTACGACGGCGCCACCTGGACCGCCGCCTCCGACCTGGACATCGACCACCTCGTCCCGCTCGCCGAGGCCTGGGACTCCGGCGCCAGCGCCTGGACCACCGCCCAGCGCCAGGCCTTCGCCAACGACGTGACCCGTCCGCAGCTCATCGCCGTCACGGACAACGTGAACCAGCAGAAGAGCGACCAGGACCCGGCCGAGTGGATGCCCCCGCTCAGCTCCTACGCCTGCACCTACGTCCGCGCCTGGGTCCAGGTGAAGTACTACTACAACCTCAAGGTCGACTCGGCGGAGAAGAGCAAGCTCAGCTCGGTCCTCAGCGGCTGCTGATCCCCGCACCGATCCCCCCACGGATCCCCACCGGTCCCCTCCCCCCACGGAAACCGGCGCAGTTCCCGGAACCTCCCCGCTCATCTCCGTCGTTCCGTACCGTACGGGGGCGACGGAGAGGGGTGATCGCCTTGGCGGAACTGCGCCTGGGACCGCTGCTGAGGTACGTCGACGGCTCGTCCGCGACCTTCTGGGTCGAGGCGAGCCGTCCGTGCACCGCCGAGGTGCGCTGCGCCGACGGCGCCCGCGGCTCGGCCCGCACCTTCCAAGTCGCCGGGCACCACTACGCGTTGGTGCCGGTGAGCGGTCTGACCCCGGGCACGGACACCGCCTACGAAGTGCTGCTGGAGGGCGTCGGTGTCTGGCCGCTGCCCGACTCCCCCTTCCCGCCCTCGGTCGTCCGCACCCGGGGCGAGGAAGACGCCGTCCGTGTCACCTTCGGCTCCTGCCGCTGGGCCGCGCCGCCCGCGGACGAGAAGGACCCGGTCGGGCCCGACGCGCTGGACACGCTGGCGGCCCGTATCGCGAGCGAGCCCGAGAGCGAACGGCCGGACGTCCTGCTCCTGTTGGGCGACCAGGTGTACGCCGACGAGACCTCGAAGGCCACCCGGCGCTGGCTCGCCGCCCGCCGCAACCTCGCGGACCCGCCGGGCGACCAGGTCGCGGACTACGAGGAGTACACCCGCCTCTACTACGAATCGTGGCTCGACCCGGAAGTCCGCTGGCTGCTGTCGACCGTGCCCAGCTGCATGATCTTCGACGACCACGACGTGATCGACGACTGGAACACCAGCGCCTCCTGGCTCACCGACATGCGGGCCACGGTGTGGTGGCGCGAGCGGCTGATGAGCGGCCTGATGTCGTACTGGGTCCACCAGCACCTCGGCAACCTCTCACCGCGCGAACTCGCCGAGGACGCCCTGTACGCCGCCGTCCGCGAGACCCCCGACGGCACCGACGTGCTGAGCGCCTTCGCCGCCCAGTCCGACGCCGATCCGGCCTCCGTCCGCTGGAGCTACCGCCGCGACTTCGGCCGCGTACGGCTGCTGATGGTGGACACCCGGGCGGCCCGCGTGCTGGCCGAGGACCGGCGGGCGATGCTGGACCCGGGCGAGGAGCGGTGGCTGCGCGAACAGGCGCTGGACGCGCCCGGCTCCTGCGACCACCTGCTGATCGGCACCTCACTGCCCTGGCTGCTCCCCCACCTCGTGCACGACGCCGAGGCATGGGACGCCGCCCTGTGCCGGGGTGAACGGGGCCCGCGCTGGGCCCGGTTCGGGGAGAAGCTGCGCCGCCGGGCCGACCTGGAGCACTGGGCGGCCTTCCCCGCGTCCTTCGCCGCGCTCACGGAGCTGATCGCCGAGGCCGGTTCCGGGCCGGACGCCCCGGCGACGGTGTCCGTGCTGTCCGGAGACGTCCACCACGCCTATATCGCCGAGCCCCATTGGCCTTCCGGGGCCTCCGGGACGCCCGACTCCCCCCGCTCCCCCGACGCCCGCGTCCTCCAGCTGACCTGCTCCCCCGTCCACAACTCCATCCCCCTCTCCATACGGCTCGGCTTCCGCTTCGGGTGGAGCGCGGTCGGGCGGGCGATCGGGCGCCGGTTCACCGGACACGGCAAGTGCGGCCGGCCATCCGTCGACTGGCGTAGAACGGGCGGCCCTTGGTTCGGCAACCAGCTCATGACCCTGACCATGCACGGACGTTCGGTCCGGCTGCGGCTGGAGCAGGCCCGCGCGGGGAAGGGCGGGGGCGCCGCCCGGCTGCGGACGGTCATGGAGTCCGATATCGGTTCACGAACGTCCGAGATCGGTTCGTGAGCGTCCGCGGTCAGTTCGCGAGCGTCCGCGGTCGGTTCATGAGCGTCCGCGGTCAGTTCGCGAGCGTCCGCAGTCGGTTCGCGAGCGTCCGCGGTCGGTTCATGAGAGTCCGCAGTCGGTTCGCGAGCGTCCGCGGTCGGTTCATGAGAGTCCGCAGTCGGTTCGCGAGCGTCCGCGGTCGGTTCATGAGAGTCCGCAGTCGG
>NZ_JBEYFS010000169.1:0-2849 GCF_040634475.1 Streptomyces sp. NPDC007095 | reverse complement strand
TGTTCGCGAGCGTCCGCGGTCGGTTCGTGAGCGTCCGCGGTCGGTTCGTGAGCGTCCGCGGTCGCCCTCGGCCGTCCACAACGCACCTGTGAAGCAAGCGTGACAGCGGTGCGAGGGGTGCGTGAGGGCCCCGTGAGATACCCGTGACGCATCCCACAGCGGACGGCGATCCTCCCGCCCGGGGCTCGGTTCGGGTTCTCGCCGACGGCATGATGAGGCGGACCGTCCGCTTCCAGGGGACCTTCCCGTGGAACTCCCAGCAGGCGGTTCGCCGTCATGCGCCCTCCATGCCCGGGAGTCACACCTTTGTCTGCAGTGAGCGCCGCGCCCTCCGGGACCACCCCTGCCGTCGATGTGTCCCTCGCCGTCGTCGGCGCGGGACCGCGGGGCACCAGCGTCCTTGAACGCCTGTGCGCCTCCGCGCCGGAGCTGCTCCCGCCCGGAGCACGGCTGACGGTCCACGTGGTCGACCCGTCGCCGCCCGGCCCCGGCCGCGTCTGGCGCACCGCGCAGTCGCCGCATCTGCTGATGAACACCGTGGCCTCGCAGGTGACCCTCTTCACCGACGACAGCGTGGACTGCTCGGGCCCGGTCCGCCCCGGGCCGAGCCTGCACACCTGGGCGGGCGGCGAACTGGGCCCGGACGACTACCCGACCCGTGCGCACTACGGCCGCTATCTGGAGTGGGTGTTCGCCGAGGTGGTGCGCGGGGCGCCGCCCGGAGTACGCGTCGAGGTGCACGCGGCGCGCGCGGTACGGCTCGACGACGACCCCGACGGCCGCCAGACCCTCACTCTCGACAACGGGCGCGCGCTGCCGGAGCTGTCCGCGGTCGTCCTCGCCCAGGGCCATCTGCCGACGGCCCCGGACCGCGACCAACGCGACCTCACGGCGTACGCCGAACGGCACGGCCTGCGCCACATCCCGCCCGCCAACCCGGCGGACGTCGACCTGTCCGCCCCCGCTCCCGGCGAACCGGTCCTGCTGCGCGGCCTCGGTCTCAACTTCTTCGACCACATGGCCCTGCTCACGACGGGCCGCGGCGGCCGCTTCACCCGCACCGCCGAGGGCCTGCGCTACCTCCCCTCCGGCCACGAGCCCCGCCTGTACGCGGGCTCACGCCGCGGCATCCCGTACCAGGCCCGCGGCGACAACGCGAAGGGCCCCTACGGCCGCCATCTCCCCCTCGCCCTCACCGACGAGGTCATCGCCGGCTTCCGCAAGCGCGCCGACTCCGGTGAGGCGCCGGACTTCCTGGGCGAGATATGGCCACTGATCGCGAAGGAGGTGGAGACCGTCTACTACGAGGGTGTGTGCGCCGGTCGGTGGGAGCGCACGAGGCTGCTGGAGTTCAGGGACCGTTTCCTCGCCGCCCCGCACCGGAGCCCTCAAGAGGCCCGCGTACTCGACGAGTTCGGTATCCCGCAGGGCGATCGCTGGTGCTGGGACCGCGTTTCGCGCCCGTACGCCGGCCGCGACTTCGCCACGCCCGGCGCCTGGCGCTCCTGGCTGCTGGCGCATCTGCGCGAGGACGCCGAGCAGGCCGCGCTCGGGAACGTCGACGGTCCCCTGAAGGCCGCCCTGGACGTGCTGCGCGACCTGCGCAACGAGGTGCGGCGGATCGTGGACCACGGGGGCCTGCCGGGTGGCTCGCGGCGCGAGCACCTGGACCGCTGGTACACGCCGCTCAACGCCTTCCTCTCCATCGGACCGCCCCGCCGCCGCGTCGAGGAGATGACCGCGCTGATCGAGGCGGGTGTCCTGGACGTCCTGGGCCCCCGGCTGGAAGTGCGGGCCGAGGACGGGGGGTGGGTCGCGCACTCCCCCGACGTGCCCGGTTCGACCGTCCGCGTGACGACGCTGATAGAGGCGCGGCTGCCGGAACCGGACCTCAGGCGGACGGGCGACGAACTGCTCACCCGGCTGCTGAGGACAGGCGGGTGCCGCCCGCACACGAGCGACGGTTACGAAACCGGAGGGCTGGACGTAACACCGCGCCCCTACCGTCTGATCGACCGTCAAGGTCGGCCGCACGCACGGCGGTTCGCCTTCGGGGTGCCCACGGAGGGCGTGCACTGGGTGACCGCGGCCGGGGCCCGGCCGGGTGTGGATTCGGTCACGCTTTCGGACGCCGACGCGGTGGCGCGGGCCTCGCTACGTGCGGCGACAGCCGAAACGGAAGCCCAAGCGGAACCTGGACCATGGCTAAATGTTGAACTTGCAAGCATTGATTAGGTTCCCCTAATGTTGATGACTCACTCGGTTCCGCCCCCAGGATCCGGTTCCCCACGGACCGGACCAGACCGAAGGAGTCCCCCACATGACCGACCGCCTCAACAGCGCTCAGCCGTACGCCATCGGCCTGATGCGCATCGTCATAGGCCTGCTCTTCGCCGTGCACGGCGCCGCCTCGCTCTTCGGTGTCCTCGGCGGCGCGGCCGGCACCGACGGCGGCTCCATCCCGTCCGGCACCTGGCCGGGCTGGTACGCGGCCGTGATCCAGCTCGTCGGCGGCGCCCTGGTGCTGCTGGGCCTCGGCACCCGGGGCGCGGCGTTCATCGCGTCGGGCTCGATGGCGTACGCGTACTTCGACGTGCACCAGTCGACGGCCCTGTGGCCGATCCAGAACGGCGGCGAGCTCTCCGTGCTGTTCTGCTGGACCATGCTGCTGCTGGTCTTCACCGGCTCCGGCGCGCTCGGCCTCGACCGGCTCCTCGCCGGGCGCACGGCCGCGTCCCGCGCGGACGAGCGGGCCTCGGAGCCCGTCGCGGCCTGACCCTGCCACCACCCGGCCCGGGGGGGGGCGCGCCGCCCCCCCCGCCCGCCCGGGGCGCGCGGGCGCCGGCGGC
>NZ_JBEYFS010000168.1:0-27252 GCF_040634475.1 Streptomyces sp. NPDC007095 | reverse complement strand
GCCCACTTCATGGCGCGTTGTCGCGGCGAGTTCGGAAACGCCCGAGTCGCCGGGCGGCGCTCCTTCCCCGCGCCCGATCGTGATGCCCCCCGCCGTGGAGAGCCCGCCCGGGGACCAGTGCCGGCCGGGCGCCGCCTCGCCCGCACCCGGAGATCGTCAGGCCGGCTGGGTGCGGGCGTCGTCCGCCGCGCGTCGCCATGCGGGACTGCGGTCCTTGTCGACCAGGGCCGCGCGGACGCCCTCCAGGAAGTCCGGCGTCCGGATGACCGTGCGCGTGAGGGCGAGTTCGGTGTCCAGACACTGGCGCAACGCGTGCTGCCTGCCCGGGCCAGCAGGGCGTGGGTGATCTCCAGGCTCTGCGGCGAGGCGGCCTCCAGGGAGGTCAGCGCGGCCGCAGCCCATGGAGTGCCGAGGTGGTGCAGGCGTTTCTCGATCTCGCCGAGCACCGGGGCGCCGAACGCCCAGTCCACTTCGCCGCGTACCTTCGCCAGCCCACTCCCCGCCACGGGGGAACAGCCGGCCAGGCGGTTCAGGACGACGTCCACCGGGTTGCCGGGGTTGTCGGCCAGGGCGTGCGCGACCGCGTCGAGGCTGTCCCCGGCGACGAAGTGCGTGGCCAGCCCCGTGTACAGGGCGTCGGCCGCGTCGAGCATCATCGCCTCGCGGGCCTCGATGTCCTCCCCGTCGGCGTAGGCGCGGCGGAGGTGGCGGCCGATGGTCCGGATCGCGTTCAGGGCGAGGCCGTCGGAGAACGGGTTGGCCTTGCGGCTCACATACGCCTCGACTGCGTGCGTCAGCGCGTCTATGCCGGTGTCAGCGGTCAGTCGGGAGGGCATCGACAGGGTCAGTTCGAAGTCGACGACGGCGGCGACCGGCAGGAACGCGGGCCCCGTGCAGAGCATCTTCTCGTCCGTGGCGCTGTCGGTGATGACGGTGAACTGGGTGGCCTCGGAGCCGCTGCCGGCGGTCGTCGGGACCGCGATCACCGGAATTGCCGGGCCGAGGTTGGTTCGCGGGGCCTTGTAGTCCCGCATCCGCCCGCCCTGGACGCCCAGCAGGCCGAGGGCCTTGGCGGTCTCCATCGGGCTGCCGCCGCCGAATCCGATCACCGAGTCCGCCTCGTGCTCCCGCAGGACGTCCAGTCCCGCGCCGAGCGAGTCGGTCGTCGGATCCGGGACGGTTTCGGTGAACAGGAGCGGTTGCAGACCGGCGTCCCTCAACGTCGTCATCAGCCGCTCCGCCGCACCGGTTCCGGCGAGGAACGCGTCCGTCACCAGCAGGGGGCGGCGCAGGCCCAGCCCTGTGACCACATCGCCCAGTTCACCGACGGCGCCACGCCCGACGCGCAGGATCCGGGGCAGGGAAAGGCTGGCAATCATGGGGGCCCTTTCAGCAGGAACGGCGCCGCGCCCACCCCCTCGACTGTGCGACCGGCACAATGCGCAATCAACCGCCAATAACGCCGATCAATCACACCGTCGACTTCACCCTGGACGAGGTGGAGCCCGGCAGGGCGGTGTTCTCCCTGACGCCGGGGGAGGAGCACTACAACCCGATCGGCAGCGTGCCCGGCGGCATTTTCGCCACCCTGCTCGACTCGGCGGCAGGCTGTGCCGTCCAGTCCACTCTCCCGCAGGGCGTGGCGTACACCTCGCTCGACCTGACGATGAAGTTCCTGCGTCGGGTCACCGTGGAAACGGGCACGGTGCGCGCCATCGGCACCGTCGTCATCAGGGGGCGTCAAACCGCCCTCGCCCAGGCTCAGTTGGTCGACGCGACGGATCGGCTGCTCGCTCACGCCACGAGCAGTTGCACGCTCTTTCCGGTGCCTGCCTCCTCGGCCTGAGCCCCGGCGGCGAGCGGTCGAGCGCCTCTTCCGAAGTGTGCCGCCCGCCGTGCACGTCGGGTCGGCCCGGCAACCCGAGCAAGGAACGGGGTGCCGGGCCGACGCGTACCGGGGTCCGTCCGGAGCACCCGGGGCGAAGACTCCCCGGGCGCGTGGGCCCGATGTCAGGCGGTGAGGGCGGGGTAGTCGGTGTAGCCGGCCGCGCCGCCGCCGTAGAACGTGTTCGGGTCGGGGGTGTTCAGGGACGCCCCGGAGCGTACGCGCGCGACCAGGTCGGGGTTGGCGAGGGCCATGGAGCCGACGGTGACGACGTCGGTCACGCCGTCCTCGACGTCCTTGGCGCGGGTCGCGATGTCGGCGCCCGCCCGGTTGAGGAGCAGCGTGGTCGGCCACAGCTTGCGCAGGGTGTGCAGGAGTTCCTCGTCGCCGCCGTGACCTATGTGCAGGTAGGCGAGGTTGAGGGGGGCGAGGGCGCGCAGGAGGTGCGGATAGAGCTCGTGGGGGTCGTCCTCGGTGAGGTCGTTGAGCTGGAAGGGGTTTCCGGGGGAGATCCGGATGCCGGTGCGGCCGGCGCCGATCTCGCCGGCCACGGCCGTGGCGACCTCCACCGCGAAACGGATCCGGTTGTCGAGAGAGCCGCCGTACTGGTCGGTGCGCTGGTTGGCACTGGGGAAGAGGAACTGGTTGACCAGGTAGCCGTTGGCCCCGTGGATCTCGACGCCGTCGGCGCCGGCCGTGATGGCGGCCGCGGCGGCGTGGCGGAAGTCCTCGACCGTCGCGGCGACCTCCTCGGTGGACAGCTCGCGCGGCTCGGGCATCTCCTGCATCCCGGACGGGGTGAAGGTGAGGCCCTGCGGCCTGATCACGGAGGGGGCCACCGGCTGCCGGTGGTGCGGGGTGCTGTCCGGGTGGGCGATGCGTCCGGCGTGCATCAGCTGGATGATGATCCGACCGTCGGCCGCGTGCACGGCGTCGGTGACCTTGCGCCAGCCGGCGATGTGCTCCTCGGTGTAGATGCCCGGGGTCGCCGGGTAGCCCTGGCCGTCAGCGGAGGGCTGGGTGCCCTCGGTGATGATGAGCGCGTGCGAGGCGCGCTGGGCGTAGTACTCGGCGTTCAGCTCGGTCGGCACGCCCTCCGGGGTGGCGCGGCTCCGGGTCAGGGGTGCCATGGCCAGGCGGTGCGGCAGCGGGATGTCTCCGACGGTGGTCGGGTTCCACAGGGCGTTCAGCATGAGGATTCCTCTTGCAAGGGGTGATGGATCGCCGAGGGGCGCGGGGGAGGCGGTCAACACCCCGACCGGCCAGCCGAGCGAACGTCGGCGCGATCGTAGAATTACGAACGTAATATTATGCGGGAGGGTGCGACGTGGCAAGTGGGGATCCCGCGGAACCCGTGCGGATCCTCACTCCGGAGAGGACGGCGCCTCGGTCGAGGGGCTCGGAATCAGCTGCTCGGCCCAGATGACCTTGCCCTCGCGGTTGTGCCGCGTCCCCCAGCGTTCGGTGAGTTGGGCGACCAGGAGCAGGCCACGGCCGCCCTCGTCGAAGACCCGGGCGCGACGCAGGTGCGGGGCGGTGCTGCTGGCGTCCGAGACCTCGCACGTCAGCGTGGCCTGAAGGACCATTCGCAGTTGGATGGGGCCCTTGCCGTAGCGGATGGCGTTCGTCACCAGTTCGCTGACCACGAGCTCGGTGGTGAAGGCCATGTCCTCCAGACCCCAGGCGGCCAGCTGAGTGGACGCCTGGGCGCGGGCCTTGGAGACGACGGCCGGGTCGCAGGGCAGATCCCAGGTGGCGACGTGGCCGGAGTCAAGGACTCTGGTCTGTGCCACGAGGAGGGCGACATCGTCCGCGGGGCGGTGGGGCAGCAGCGCGGACAGCAGTTCGTCACAGGTCTCTTCGAGAGAGGCCGGCGACCTGGCGAGAACGTCGTGCAGCAACGCGAGTGTGCGGTCCGGGTCGCGCGTGCGGCTCTGGACGAGTCCGTCGGTGTACAGCACCAGCCGACTGCCGTGCTCCAGTTCGAACTGCGCCGTTTCGAAGGGGAGTCCGCCCAGGCCCAGGGGCGGGCCGACCGGCAGCTCCGGGAAGTCGACCGTACGCGATGCCGGGGCATCGGCGTCACCGGCCAGGGGAGCCACCACTACCGGAGCCACATGTCCGGCGCTGGCAAGGGAGCAGACGCGGGAGACGGGGTCGTAGACCGCGTACAGGCAGGTGGCGCTGATCTCGTCCGCGCACTCCTCCTCGCGCTGCGACCGGATGACGACGTCATCCAGGTGGGTCAGCAGTTCGTCGGGAGGCAGGTCGAGGTCGGCCAGGGTGCGGACGGCCGTCCGCAGCCGGCCCATGGTGGCCGCGGCTTGGATGCCGCGGCCGATCACGTCGCCCACGACGAGAGCTACGCGGGCTCCGGAGAGCGGAATCACGTCGAACCAGTCGCCCCCCACTCCGGCGCGTGATCCGCTGGGCAGGTAGCGCGACGCCGTCTCGACGGCCGACTCCTCCGGCGTACGGTGCGGCAGCAGGCTGCGTTGGAGAGTGAGCGCGGTGGATCGCTCCTGCGTGTAGCGACGGGCGTTGTCGATGTTCACCGCCGCTCTGGACGCGATCTCCTGGACCAGCAGCATCTCGTCGTCGTCGAACGGATCCGCCGTCCGGCGGCGGACGAACTGCGCGAGTCCCAGCGGACTGCCACGGGCCCACAGGGGGACCAGAAGCAGGGAGTGCGGACCCCACGCGCGCAGGGCGAGCGCGTGATCCGGCGATGTCGCCAGCCACGCGGGGACGTCATCCGCTGTGACGCGGAGGCGGAGGGGCTGTCCGTTGGTCAGTACACGGGCCGGCTCCGAGCCTTCCGGGTAGCTGTGGGTCCACCCCGCGGCGCATGCCAGGTCCGGGCAGCCGGCCGAGGCCGCCTGGGCGATGCGGCACAGGGTGGCAGGAGCGGGCGCCGGGTGGAGGTCCTCCTCCTCGAGGGCGGAGGAGAGCAGGTCGACGGCGGCGAGGTCGGCGAAGTGATCGGTCCCGACATCCGCCAGCTCCTGCGCGGTGACCGCGATGTCCAGGGTCGTTCCGATCCGGGTCCCGGCCTCATTGATCACGATCAGCCGCCGCTGCAGCCACCGGTCACGTGCCCGCTGGTAGGCCGCGACAGCCTGCTCCGCCGTACGGTCGACATACTCGAAGGCCAGCGCGCTCAGAGTGACGGTCGTCTGACTGAGCAGCTCCTGGGAGTCGGTGATCCGGGCCGCTTCGGCATAGAACTCATGCAGCAGACCCGCGTGCACGATCCGGTAGACGCGCAGGAGCTCACTGATCGGCACTCCGTGCTCGGCGAGACGGCAGGCGAACTCGATGGCCGCGGGCGGTGTCCTGACCTCGGTCAGGACACGGCCGTGGGCGAGGAAGTCCAAAGCGGCGACGACGTGTTCGGACAGTCCGGCCGGGGCCACGGCGGCGATGTCCTCGTACTGCCACAGCTCGGGAAACTCGCAGCGCAGGCGTCGCAGCACCACATCCGCCACGCGACCCGTCCGAGGCATGAGCCCCCGGGCGAGATCACTGAGGAAGAGATGCACACCGGTCCCCATGTCCGAAATGTACCCCTGGCCTGGTGGCAGGGTTGTGCCGCGCGAAGTCCACTGGAGGCATTCCGCCCCCTGGCGGACGGGCCGTGCGTCGCCGGTCACGGTGTGTGATCCGGACGGCGGAGAACGGGACGCAGGGTCTCGATGACCCCCGGGTCGTCCACCGTCGACGGGATGGGCTCGTCGTGGCCGTCGGCGATACCGCGCATCGTCTTGCGCAGGATCTTTCCCGATCGGGTCTTGGGCAGGGCGGCCACGACCGTGACGTCCTTGAGGGAGGCGACCGCACCGATACGCTCGCGTACGAGCCGGACGAGTTCGACCTCCACCTCGCCCGGTTCGCGGTCGGTGCCGGCCTTCAGTACGACGAAGCCGCGCGGGACCTGTCCCTTCAGCGCGTCGGCGACGCCGATGACGGCGCACTCGGCGACGTCGGGGTGGGCGGCCAGGGCCTCCTCCATGCTGCCGGTGGACAGCCGGTGTCCGGCGACGTTGATGACATCGTCCGTGCGGCCCATGACGAAGACGTAGCCGTCGTCATCGATGTGGCCGCTGTCGCCGGTGAGGTAGTAGCCGTCGAAGGCGGAGAGGTAGGACGCGACGTAGCGCTCGTCGTCGTTCCAGAGGGTGGGGAGGGCGCCGGGTGGCAGGGGGAGCTTCACGACGATCGCGCCGTCGACGTCCGGGAGGACCGGCTTGCCCGAGGGATCGACGACCCGGACGTCCCAGCCCGGCAGCGGGCGCGTCGGGGACCCCGGCTTGAGCGGCGCGGCCTCGATGCCCACGGGGTTGGCGACGATGGGCCAGCCGGTCTCGGTCTGCCACCAGTGGTCGATCACCGGGATGTCCAGCAGAGCGCTCGCCCAGTGATACGTCTCGGGGTCGAGGCGCTCACCGGCGAGGAAGAGGTGGCGCAGGGCGGACAGGTCGTAGCCGGCGGTGAGCGTGCCCTTCGGGTCCTCCTTGCGGATGGCCCGGAGGGCGGTCGGTGCCGTGAACATGGTCTTGACGCCGTAATCGGCGGCCACGCGCCAGAACTGGCCCGCGTCCGGGGTGCCGACCGGTTTTCCTTCGTACAGGACCGTCGTGGCGCCGGCCAGCAGGGGCGCGTAGACGATGTACGAGTGCCCGACGACCCAGCCGACGTCGGAGCCCGTGAACATCGTCTCGCCGGGGCCCACGTCGTAGACGGCGCTCATCGACCAGTGGAGGGCGACCGCGTAGCCGCCGCAGTCACGGACGACTCCCTTGGGCTTTCCGGTCGTTCCCGAGGTGTAGAGGATGTAGAGGGGATCGGTGGCGGCCACGGGAACGCAGTCGACCGGCTGCGCGGCAGCGGCCAGTTCGCTCCAGTCGAGATCGTCGGGCCCCAACTCTGCCGGCTCCTGCGGGCGTTGCAGGATCACTCTCTTCTCCGGCTTGTGGGCCGCGAGTTCGATCGCCCGGTCGAGCAGCGGCTTGTACGCGATGACACGCTCGCCCTCGATGCCGCAGGAGGCGGAGACGACGACCTTCGGGGCCGCGTCGTCGATACGGAGGGCGAGTTCACGCGGGGCGAACCCGCCGAAGACGACCGAGTGGACCGCGCCGATCCGCGCGCAGGCCAGCATCGCGACTGCGGCCTCGGGGACCATCGGCATGTAGATCACCACACGGTCGCCGCGCCCCACGCCGAGCTGCGCGAGCGCTCCGGCGAAGGCCGCCACCTCGTCCGTGAGCCCCGCGTAGGTGTACGTGCGCCGCGTGCCGGTCACGGGTGAGTCGTAGACCAGCGCGTGCTGCTCGCCCCGACCGGCTTCGACGTGCCGGTCGAGCGCGTTGAAACAGACGTTCAGCCGCCCGTCGGGAAACCAGCGGTAGAAGGGCGCGCCCGAGGAATCCAGGGCGCGTTGTGGAGGGGTGTCCCAGTCGATGCCTTCCGCCGCCTTCAGCCAGAAGGATTCCGGCTCTTCGAGGCTGGCACGGAAGACATCCTCGTACGTTCCCATCGCGCACTCCTTTGTGGCTTCGGGGTCGTGCCGCTTCCGGGGCGCGTCGGCGAACAGGTGGGTGCGGGACACCCGTATCGCCGGCCGGTCGGCAGAGGCGGGGAGGAGGGCCGGAGCGAGCCGGTCTTCGGCTCAGTTGCCGAGGTGGTGGCGGAGCCGAGTGCCGATCCGGTTGGAGCGGGCGATGTCGCGGGCGCCGCGAGGTCAGCCGGGGATCGCCGCTTTCGCGCTGACGCTCACGAGGAGCGGTGTGAACTGCTGTACTTGGGGCCTTGCCATGGTGACGCTCCTGCTCGGGTCGGTACCGGGCCCGGCCTCGCCGGACGCTGCCGGGCGGGTGTGCTGATCTGGACGCTACTTTCTGAGTATCGGAAAGTAAACCCAGGGCGTGATGGAATCTTCCCCGGACGCGACCGGGTCCCTTCGCATCACCGCGGTTGCGGATCGGTGGACTGGACCCCGAGTTCCCGGCCCGTCAGGACGCGGTAACCGTGCCACGCTCTGCTGCGATCAGGAGGATCACGGACCGTGTGACGAGCTGTCAACAGCCTGTGAGGCGTGTGGGGTACGTCACTGCTGCGGCGGGTGCCGGCGTGCGGGGCCGGTCTGGTGCTGATGCGTGGTAGCGGATACGCGCACCCGTTTCTAGGTATCGAAAAGTAAACTCAGATCGCGTTAGAATCATGCCCATGACTGCGTGGACCGAACTTGCCAAGGACACCGGTGCGGATCTCCGCCTCGACCGGGACACGTCGAACTGCTCGATCGCGCGGACCCTTGAGATCGTGGGCGAGAAGTGGACGATCCTGATCCTGCGTGAGGTCTGGTACGGCTCGTCCCGCTTCGGTGACTTCGAACGCGTCCTGGGCTGCCCCCGCAACCTTCTCTCGGCGCGGCTCCGGATGCTCGTGGCCGAGGGAATCCTGGCCACCGAGAGCTACCAGGAGCCCGGTTCCCGCAGCCGTCCGAAATACGTGATCACCCCCAAGGGCATGGACCTGGTGCCGGCCGTGATGGGACTTCTGCAGTGGGGGGACCGCCACGTTGCCGACCCCGAGGGGCCGGCCGTACTGACGCGGCATCGCGAGTGCGGCGCACCCGTAGGCGTCCAGATCCGCTGCGGAGCAGGTCATGCCGTACAGGCCGAAGATGTCGAGAGTGTTCCCGGCCCCGCGTTCCGCCTGAAGCCCGTGGGGTGAGCGGCAGGATGCGACTGCGCAGGTGGCGCGTTCAGTTTTCCGGTGCGCGCCCGCTCTGTACGTCCGAGCGGGGTCGGGCCCCCGTGTCCGGGCCTGGTGAAGGCGGGCCTTGGTTCGGTTGAGGCGGAGCCGTAGCCGCCCTGGGCGGAGAAGACCGCGGCCAGCGACGCGCCGCCGACCTCGCGGATCGCGTTGTTCGCGCCGGAGGCGATGCCCTGCTCTTTCGGGCGGACCGTGCTCATGACGAGGTTGGCGCTGGGGGCGAAGTACTTGCCCAGGCCGATACCGCAGACGATCAGCGCGGGCAGCAGGTGGGACCTGGCGATCATGAGTGACCTTCGCCTACCGCGAGCTCGGCCCCCGGTCCGGTGTCCCGGTGGTCTCCTCACCCACCTGGACTAGGAGCGTGGGTCAGTAACTGTGACCGAGCACGCTGGTTGGCCGCTGAGCGCCGCCTAGTTGGCCATTTCGGCGCTCAGCGGCAAAGAGCACCTGTTCAGTCGAGGACCGCGGTGGCTTCGATCTCGACCAGATGGCCGGGGACATCCAGTGCCGCAACGCCTATCAGTGTGGTCGGCGGGGCCGGGGTGACCCCCAGCTTCGTGGCTGCCCGGGAGATCCCTTCCAGGAGCGGGGGCATCTTGTCGGGGGTCCAGTCGACGACGTAGAAGGACAGCTTTGCCACGTCGTCGAAGGAGCCACCGACCTCGGCCAGGGCGGTGCCGACGTTGAGATAGCTCTGCTCGACCTGGGCGGCAAGGTCGCCTTCGCCGATCGTGACTCCCTCGGCGTCCCAGGCGACCTGCCCGGCGATAAAGACCAGCCTCGTCCCGGATGCGATCGACACCTGCTGGTAGACGTCGATCTTGGGCAATCCGCTGGGGTTCATAAAGGTGATGGCCATGCTGCCTGTCTCCTCGTCCTGAGCGCCTGTGGGCTCGCGTCCGCGCCGACCAAGACGCTCACTCTCTTGTGGTTACTCAGAAACCGTAAGAGAGTGGACGCTGACGTGGAAGAACGCACTTTTCAGTGACTGGAGAACCTTATGGTGACCACGCAGTTCACAGGCTCGCCCGAGGATGCAGACCTGGCGCGTGCGGGCTCCTTGGCTCGGGAGATCTTCTCCGACGTCGCCAACAAGTGGGCCTTCCTCATCGTCGAGGGTCTCGGTGAACGCACCCTGCGCTTCAGCGAGCTGCGGAACGAGATCGAGGGCATCAGCCACAAGATGCTCACCCAGAACCTGCGCATGCTGGAGCGCAATGGCCTGGTCGAGCGCACCGTGCACCCCACCGTCCCACCGCGGGTCGAATACACCCTCACCGAGCCGGGTCAAGCCCTGCGCGCAACGGTCGACGGAATGTGCGGCTGGACCCACCAGTACTTCGGTCACATTGAAGCTGCCCGCCGCCGCTTCGACGCCTGACGGCTGGCGCACGCGCTGCCGTGGGCCGGCCAGCTGCAATGCTCAGAGTGGCCAACCAGCGTGCTCAGTCGCAGTAACCGGCAACCCGCGTGCGTCTGATGATCAGTTGTGCGGGATGATCCCGGTCTGCGTGATCAGGAGGGGCTGTTCGAGGTCGAGCCGGCCGAGGGCAAACAGCCGCCACGTCGTGCGGCGGCGGTGGACAAGCGATTCAGGTCGTTCGACCCGCACCAGGTCCTGCTGCTGCCGCCGTCGCTGGACGACTGGCTGCCCCAGGACCATCTGGCCCGCTTCGTCGCCGAGCTGGTCGACGACGTGCTGGACCTCGGACCGGTCCTGGCCGACTACACCGAGAAGCGGGGCTTCCCGCCCTACGACCCGCGGCTGATGGTGCGGCTGCTGATCTACGGTTACACCGCCGGCGTCCGCTCGTCCCGGGCGATCGAGCGCAAGTGCGTGGACGATGTCGCGTTCCAGTTCCTGGCCGCCGACCAGGCACCGGACTACCGCTCGATCGCCCGGTTCCGCCGCCGTCACCTGGACGCTCTCGCCGATCTGTTCACCCAGTCCCTGCACCTCGCGCAGAAGCTGGGCATGGTCAAGATGGGCCGCGTCGCCCTGGACGGCACCAAGGTCGAAGCCAATGCCTCCAAGCACAAGGCGATGAGCTACGGCCGCCTGGTTACCAAAGAAGAGCGCGTGGAAGCCGAGATCGCTGACCTGGAGGCCAACCGGTTCGACGCCGAAGACCATCGAGGAGGTGGCCAAGGACGCCGTCACCTTCATCCGGGTGCTCGGGCTTGAGCAGGTGGACATTCTCAGTCTCTCGATGGGTGGCTTGATCGCCCAGGTGCTCGCGCAGACCGAGCCGCGACTCATCCGCAGGCTGATCCTCGCGGGCACCGGTCCCGCCGGCGGCGAGGGCGTCAAGAACGTGACCCGGGTCTCCCGCTTCGACACCGTCCGAGCGCTGTTCAACCTTCAGGATCCGAAGCAGCTCCTCTTCTTCACCCGCACCGCGAACGGGCGTCGGGCCGGCAAGGAGTTCCTGGCTCATCTGAAGGAGCGCACGCAGGACCGGGACAAGGCGATCTCCCTCATCTCCTACTTCTCCCAGCTCAAGGCCATCCGCCGCTGGGGGCTGGCACAGCCGCAGCTCCGTCATCCAGCAACCCGTGCTCGTCGCCAACGGTGACGACGACAGGATGGTTCCGACGAAGAACTCGGTCCCCATGGCTCGGCGACTGCCGAACGCCGAGCTGGTGATCTACCCCGACGCCGGCCACGGCGGCATCTTCCAGTTCCACGAGCAGTTCGTGCCGACGGCTCTCGAGTTCCTCGAACGACCGTAGGCGCGCAGTGCGGTCGGCGCCGGGGCCGAGGGCGTCGGCTCAGAGCCGTGACGCCCGGTGCGGGCGGCTGTGTTTCCTGCTCCAGGCGGGTGGTTCGTCCTGGCCACGCTCGGGATCCGGTCAGTCCTGGCTCCTGGCTGCTCGGTGCGAGCCGCGGTCAGGCGCGCGTCGTCACGCACGGGGCGGCGGGGGCAGGCCGTCACCCGGCCGGGGATTGACCGTTCCCCTCAGCGCATGAAGGCGAGGGCGTTCTCGATTCCCTTCTCGAGGACCTCGTCGGAGAACTTCCGGTCGGACAGAGCGCGGGACAACTGCAACGTTCCCACCGCCATGGTGAAGAGCCCGACGGCCTTACCGCGGGCGGATTGCGGATCCTCGGGTGCCAGGCGGGCGGCGAGCTCTTCCACGATGGCCCTGGCACCATCGGTGTACGCGTCCTTCGTCCCGTCGCCGCAGCGGCCGACCTCGTCGAGCAGGGCGGCGGACGGGCATCCGTCGCCGGGGTTGTCCCGGTGCTCGGGCGACAGGTACTCGCGAACGAAATCCTCGAGTCCCTCGCGCCCGGGCCGCAGTGTGCCGTACTTCTTCACCTGCGTGCGCAGCTGGTCGGCGACGACGTTGGCGACGAGGTCGTCCTTGGACTCGAAGTGGGCGTAGAAGGCTCCGTTGGTGAGTCCGGCGTCCGACATCAGCGTGGAGATGCCGGAGCCGTCTATGCCGTCCTGCTTGAACCGGTGGCCGGCCCGCTCGATGATCCGTTGCCGCGTCACCTGCTTGTGCTCCTTGGTATAGCGCGCCACAGGGGTCCTCCATCAACTCCGCCGGGCCATTGCCTCGCATCCCAGTCTAATCTATGGTCTGACGCGTGTAATATTATGATCGTCAGGTGATTTTGCGGCCGATCCGCCGCCCCGGGACGCCACCGCCACGCGGGCGGTGTCCGCCGAAGGTGGCGTCCCGCGCCACAGGCGGACACCCTGCGGCGTTCGGCGCGCACCATCGAGTCCGGCGGCCGCTCTGCCGGGCCGTGAAGCGGAGCGCTTCGCACCGCCTTGGCCGTTGCCCGGATCGACCGCCCACACCCGGAGAGCCAGGAGAGCGATGATGCTCAGCCCGAGCCGCAACGTGTCACGACTGCTGACGGATTCCGCGTCCCGGTACCCGGAGCGCACCGCGATCGTCTTCGGTGACGACCGCATCACGTACGCCGCCCTCGACGCCGCCGCCAACCGGGTCGCGAACCTGCTCGTCTCGCGCGGGATCCGGCCGGGGGACAAGGTCGCGCTGTCCTGCCCCAACCTGCCCCACTTCTCCAGCGTCTACTTCGGCATCCTCAAGGCCGGTGCCGTGGTCGTGCCGCTGAACGTGCTGCTGAGGTCCCGCGAGATCGCCTACCACCTCGCCGACTCCGACGCGAAGGCGTACTTCGCGTTCGAGAGCACGTCGGAGCTGCCGATCGCGCAGGCCGCGTGGGAGGGGTTCCGGGCAGCCGAGGGCTGCACCGAGTTCTTCCTGATCGAGAGCGGTGCCGCGGCCCCGGTCGGGGGTGGGAGGCCGGAGTCCTACGCAGGGGTCGTCGCCGAGCAGCCCGTGACGTTCCGGACGGTCGAGCGCGACGAGGAGGACACCGCCGTGGTCCTCTATACCTCCGGCACGACCGGCCATCCCAAGGGCGCGGAACTGCGGCACCGCAACGTGTACGACAACGCGCTCATCGGCCGCGACCTGTTCGCGGCCGATCCCGGGCACCCCGACACCTACCTGTGTGTGCTGCCGCTGTTCCACGCCTTCGGCCAGACCGTGATCCAGAACGGCGCCTTCGCGTTCGGCGGCACGATCGTGATGCAGCCGAGGTTCGAGGCGCGGGCGGCCCTGCGGCTCATGCTCGCCCACGACGTGACGTTCTTCGCCGGCGTCCCGACGATGTACTGGGGTCTGCTCGCGGCACTCGACGAGACGGTCGACGTCGCCCGCCTGGCCGCGAACCTCCGCGTGGCCGTGGCAGGCGGCTCGGCGCTGCCCGCCGAGATCCACAAGCAGTTCAAGGACCGCTTCGGCGTCACGATCCTCGAGGGCTACGGGCTGTCCGAGACCTCGCCGATCGCGTCCTTCTCCCGGTTCGGCGAGGAACCCCGCGTCGGCTCGATCGGCGTGCCGATCCGGGGCGTGGAGATGAAGCTGATCCGCGACGACTGGTCCGAGGTCAAGGGTGGCGCCGACGAGATCGGGGAGATCGCGATCAAGGGACACAACGTCATGAAGGGCTACTACAAGCGGCCCGAAGCGACGGCCGAGGCGATCAGGGAGGGCTGGTTCCGATCCGGCGACCTCGCCCGCAAGGACGAGGACGGCTTCTACTACATCGTCGACCGGTCCAAGGACATGATCATCCGGGGCGGCTTCAACGTCTACCCGCGCGAGATCGAGGACGTGCTCATGGAACACCCCGCGGTCTCGCTGGCCGCCGTGATCGGCGTACCGCACGAGTCCCACGGCGAGGAGATCAAGGCCGTCGTTGTGAAGAAGGCAGGCAGCAGCACGACCGAGGACGAGCTCGTGGCCTGGGCGAAGGAGCGGCTCGCCGCGTACAAGTACCCGCGCATCGTCCAGTTCGTCGACGAACTGCCCCTGACGTCCACCGGCAAGATCCTCAAGCGCCGACTCTCCTGAGCGGCCGGCACGTTGTCGCGGCTGGGGCGGCCGATCCCTTCGGTGCGGTCGGAGTGAGCCCATGCACCCGGCCCCACCGAAGGGAAACCGCCTGTTGCCTTTCCTGCCCGGCCACTCGCCCCTGTCCGACGGTCAAGTGCCGACGGACCCACGTACAGATGGAGGGCGGTGAGGTTCTTCCGGACCAGCAGCTGGTCGACGTAAGCGGTGACCAAAGACGGCCTCGACGTGCGCGCGCAGGGCGCCGGCTTCGACGAGGCCGGCGATGGCCTGCATGCCGGCCGTGGTCGGCCTCGACGAGAGGCCCGCTACGCGGAGGGTGTCCCCGGCGATCGGGTCGAGGACGACGTCGATGTCTTCGACGGCCTCGGTGAAGTCGACGGTCCGGCAGTCGATGACCTCGTCCGCTCCGAGGGAGCGCAGGAAGTCGTGGTCGGCGGCGCTGGCGGTGCCGACCACGTACGCGCCGCGGGACTTGGCGATCTGGACGGCGGCGGCGCCACACTGCTCCTGCCGGCAGCGCCGGAGGGTTCTGGCTGAACCTCTTCGGCGGTCGGCGGGCGGCGGGCGAGCACGGTGGCGTTATGAGGCCTCCCGACCTCTCCTGCGAGCAGAGCGAGGTGTTCAGTTCGTCAACGGGGCCGGCCGGACCGCCGTATACCGTCGGGCCGCCTCGGCGAAGGCCTCGAAGAGGCGAACGACCGCTTGGGCGTCGCCGTCCACCACGAGTCGGCCGGAGCGGAGCGCGTCGGCGGGCTTCTCGTTCCCCAGCGACAGCGCGACGAAGGTTTCCGCGGCACAGGCCACAGTGGTGGGCGACGGTGCGGACGACAGCGCGGACCGCACCCGCAGCGCCCCGTCGCCGAGGGTCAGGGAGAACCGCTCGCCGGCGTCGACGTCGCATGCGAGAGCGAGGCCGGACAGCCGGCCGGGGGCGATGGCCGCGGTCATGCACAGCGCCACCATGTCCGTCCGGGCGGCCGACGGATCGACACCGTCGGTCATCAGGCCCAGGCCCCACAGCCCAAGCCCGATGACCGGGACCCGCAGCCCTTCTCCGATGTCGGTCAGGGAGTAGACCGGCGTCGGCTCGCTCTTCGAGACGATGCCGAGCTCGTGCAGGGTGCGCAGCCGGTCGGTGAGGCGGTTCGGTCCGATCGCCGGCATGCGCCCGAGGACCCCGGCACTCGAGAGGTCGGTCACCGCCCTCCTTGACCACCCGGCTGCGGACCGGCGCAACCTTGCCAAGACCGCAGCCAACCTGCGGGTTGCCGTAGCGGGCGGGTCATCACTGCCCGTCGAGTTCCTCGCCGAGTTCGAGAAACGCTTCGACGCCCCGATCCTGGAGGGTTTCGGCGTGTCGGCGACCAGTGGGGTGGCCACCTTCAACCACCGGGACCGTCCGCGCAAACAGAGTTCGGTCGGTCTGCCGCTCTGGGATGCCCAAGCCCGAAGTGGTGCGTGAGGACGGCCCCGAGGCAGCCGCCGACGAGTGTGGCGACTCATGCGAGGACCGGCCGTCTCGGCCCCTGCTGCGTCGCCCACTCGTGGACTTTCCCGTACCGCGCCCCACGGTTCCCCGACTTTCTGGGATCGCCGGACCTGACCTCTTGCCATTGACCGGCGACCAACATATGGTCGTACGAACGTAAGGCATACGGACGTAATATAAATCCAGGGGAGTACGTGATGGCGGCAACTCGACCGGTGGCACTCGTGACAGGTGCCTCATCAGGGATCGGCAAGGAGGCGGCCCGCGCCTTCGTCGCGGCGGGTTTCGAGGTGATCGGAACCGGCCGCAAGACCTCCGGACTCACCCCGCCCGCCGGGGTGACGTACCTCGATCTCGACGTGGCCAGTGACGACTCGGCCACCGCCGCGGTCGCCGAAGTGATCGACCGGTTCGGGCGCATCGACGTCCTGGTCAACAACGCAGGCATCGGCTCGGCGGGCGCAGTCGAGGAGAACTCCGTCACCCAGGCCCAGAACGTCTTCAACATCAACGTCTTCGGTGCCATGCGTATGACGAAGGCGGTCCTGCCGCACATGCGCGCCCAGGGTGGCGGACGCGTCATCAACATCTCGTCCGTTCTGGGGGTTGCCCCTCAGCCCTTCATGGCCCTTTACGTCGCGTCGAAGCACGCCATCGAGGGCTACTCCGAATCCCTGGACCACGAGGTCCGCGAGCACGGCATCCGTGTCCTCCTCGTCCAGCCCGCCTACACCAAGACCAGCTTCGACACCAATGCCGCGCAGCCTGACACCCCGCTGCCCCTGTACGCGGAGCGGCGCCGCATCTTCGACGAGGTGATCGCGGATGCGATGAAGGACGGCGACGACCCTGCCGTCGTCGCCAAAACGATCGTCACCGCGGCCACCGACAAGAAGCCGAAGCTGCGCTACACCGCCGGCCCGTTGGCCTCACGCGTTACCACGGCGCGCCGCCTCGTTCCTGCCGGAACGTTCGACAAGCAGATCCGCAAGAACAACCGCATGCCCACCTGACATCCAGGTCCGGCTTCAAAGGTACCGATTCCGCGCGAAAGGCTCCGATGTGCTCGATGCCGCGGATGTTCCCGAAAGTCCATCGATCAGTCACTCGTTGATTTGCCAAGGAGAGTCATGCAGCAACGCCAGCACACGGCCCGGCGCAATGCATCCAGCGTAAGGCGTTTTCTGAAGAGGAACGTCGGGATCGCTCTGGCGATCACCGCGACGGCGGCAGTCCTGGGGTCGGCACAGTCCGCGTCCGCATGGACGGGCCACTCGTACAGCGGAGCCGCTGTCACCGACGTACGGACCGCGGCGCAGTTCGACTTCGCCGCCGGCGAGATCCCCGAGAACATCACCGTCAACCCCGACGGCTCGGTGACACTGTCCATGCTCGGCAGTTGCGCGGTGTGTCAGCGCACCCAGGGGCCGGAGCTGATGCGCATAGACGCGTCCGGACACCGCAGGGTGCTCGTCACTGGGCAGGTGGGTGAGGCGATCAGCGGCAACGCCCGTGGCAGTGACGGCACCGTCTACTACGCGTTGTGGGCCCCGGGCAACGCGGCCAGGAACGGCGTGTACAAGCTGCTTGCGGACGGTACCCCTCAGCGCGTCGCTGCTCTGTCCGCCGACTCGGGCCCCAACGGGCTGGCCGTCGATTCGACCGGACGCACCCTCTACATCGCGGACAGCCTGAAGGGCATCATCTGGTCCGTTCCGGTCTCGGGCGGTTCGGTGACCCCGTGGCTGACCGACGCCGCTCTCGCGCCGGTGCCGACCGAAGCCCTGCCGATCGGCGCCAACGGGCTCAGGTTCCACAACGGCGCTCTGTGGGTCAGCAACTTCAACAAGGGAACCCTGCTGCGGGTACCGGTCACCACCACCGGCGCGGCCGGGCCCATCCGCGTTGTCGCGGGCGGCCTGCCCAACATCGACGATCTCAGCTTCCTGACCCCCTGGTCCGATGTGGTGTTCGCGGCGCAGAACGGTTCCTCCTCGCAGAACGGTCCGGACAGGGTCGTGGTGATCTACCCGGACGGCACCGAAAAGGCCGTTCTGACCAGCGCGGACGGTCTTGCCTCGCCGTCCGCGACCGCGGTGCGCGGCGACCGGTTGTACATCACCGACGGCGGGGTCCCCGAACCCCACGACCCGAAACTGCAGACCGCCAGGATCAACTTCCCCGCTCTCCTTGCCGGCGCGGCACACTGACCTGACCAGCGGCAGCCGGGGCGCAAGCCCCGGCTGCCATGGAGGAACGCATCGTGCGGTACACGAAAGAACACAAGCAGGAGACAAGGCAGCGGATCATCACGACGGCCGGCCGCCGGCTCAAGCGCAACGGCATCGACGGCTCCGGAGTCGCGGCGCTCATGAAGGACGCGGGCCTGACCAATGGCACCTTCTACGCCTATTTCGCCTCCAAGGACGAACTCGTCGCCACCGCGATCGCCGACCAGATGCACGCACAGCACGAGAACATCGTCGCTCGGGCGGCGCCCGGCCGCGCCGGACTTGAGCAGATCGTGCGCTGGTACTTCTCCACCGAGCAGCGCGACAACATCGAGGACGGCTGCCCCAACGCCGCCCTGCTCGACGAGATCGGACGCTCCACGGATCCCACCAGGCAGGCGTACACCGACGGCGCGCTGGTCCTCATCGACGGCTTCGCCGCCCGCCTGGCATCCCACGATCCGCGATCGGCGCGTCTGAAGGCACTTGGCCTCCTCGGCATGATGGCCGGGACGCTGCAGCTCTCCCGGGCCCTGACCGACCGGCGGCTCGCCGACGAACTCCTCGAACAGGGCATACGCAACGCCCTGGCACTGCTGGATGCCGAGCAGCACGACTGATCGCTTCGGCCGGTGACCTGGTTCCATGTCGGGGACAGCGAAATCGATGACGCAGGCCCGGCCGGTTACCGGTGAAGATCACCCCGGTCGGGATCTGCACACCGATGGGTCGGCCCGCCACGGCGATCTTCCCTTCCCGCCTCCGCTGTGCTCGCGTAGGCCCTACTCGTACCGCCCACTTCAAGGCCGGGGCCCTGCCCCGTCACGAGTAGTTCCGAAGTACCCAATGGTCGGAGGGGGGTTGTCGGACCTGCACGCTACGTTGAGCGCATGACCTACGTAGAGAGCAAGACGGAGCGCATCAGGCCGCAGCAGTTCCACGAAACCGTGGGCGTGGAGGACTGGCGCGTCGTGGGTGAGGGGGCGTGTGCGTACTTCCGTACCGGGTCGTTCGCGGTCGGCGCCCAGTTCGTGCAGGCGATCAGTGAGATGCCAGGAGTTGGGGAAGATCACCCGGACGTCGACGTGAGGCAGGAGGGCGTGATCGTACGGCTGATCACGGTCACGGACGACTACTACGGGCTGACCGAACGGCACGTCGAGCTGGCCCGGCAGATCTCGGCCGTGGCCCGCACGCTGGACATACCAGCTGACCCGTCCGCCGTGCAGACCGTCCAGGTCACCATCGATGCCCTCGCCGGTCCCGACGTGGTGGCGTTCTGGCGTGCCCTGCTCGGCTACCAGGACCGCGCGAACAGCAGCGAGGACTTGATCGACCCGCGCCGCCGCGGAGCACCGTTCTACTTCCAGCAAATGGACGCACCGCGCCCGCAGCGCAACCGGGTCCACATTGACGTGTGGGTGCCGTACGACCAGGCCGAGGCCCGGATAGTCGCCGCACTTGCGGTCGGCGGACGTCTGGTGAACGACGCCGACGCGCCGTCGAACTGGGTGCTGGCCGACCCCGAGGGCAACGAGGCGTGTGTCGGCGTGGCCGGCCCTCCCGGGCCGGCCACCGACCGACCGTGAAGGCTCTCGGATCGACTCGAACGGGAAGACGGTGCCGACGACGGATCGGATCACGCCGACGCCGATCACGTGGGTGAGCTCGAGCGACTGGTCTCCGCTGGCCTTCATGAACAGGGAGGAGTGGGCGACGTGGCTCGCGGCCATCCGGACCAGCACGTCGGCCTTACCTCCGTCATGGACGCCGCTGTGACGGGGACCAGGCTCCGCCAATTGAATTACGTCCATCATTCTAAGTGGCTGGTCGGCGGCCTGCAACAGGGGGCTCTATCTCGTGTGCGCCATGTCTCGTTGCGGGCGCGGCGCCCGTCAGTGAGGCCGGGTCTCCTATCGAGTTGCGCCCGCAGTCCACGTCAAGACGCTCGACTCCTGTTGTGGGGGTGACGAGTCGTGGGGTCAGGCAATGTGCCGGTCGGTGGCAGCGGGTGCCTTGGGACGCGGATGATCGTGCTTGCGGGGGAGTAACTGCTGCCGAGAGGGCGGGCGCGTCAGTTCGAGGTCCCCTTGGTGTGCTCATTTCCTACGTCGAGCAGATTGAGGGCGTTGCGGATGCCCTGTTCGAGGAGTTCATCGGCGAGTCGCTGGTCGGCGAGCGCCCGGGAGAGCTGCAGCGTCCCGACCATCATGGCGTAGGCGCTCAGCGCCCTGGTGCGGGCCGAGCGTGGATCGCTGGGCGCGAGGCGGGCGGCAATGCCGTCGATGACGATCAGTACGCCGTCTGTGTAGGCCTGCTTGGTGGGGTCGGTGCAGCGCCCGATTTCGTCGAGCAGGGCAGCGGACGGGCAGCCGTCGTCAGGGCTGTTGCGGTGCCGAGCGGACAGGTACCACCGCACGATCTGTTCGAGTCCGTCGCGACCGGGTGCCGCGTGCGCGACGATGTTCGCGTTCTGTGTGTGCAGTTGGTCGGCGACGGCAGTGGCGACGAGCTCATCCTTTGAGGTGAAGTGGGTGTAGAAGGCGCCGTTGGTCAGCCCCGCGTCCTTCATGAGCGTCGTGACGCTCGAGCCGTTGATGCCGTCCCGCTTGAGCCGGCGTCCGGCCGTCTCGATGATGCGCTGCCGGGTCACCGGTTTGTGCTCTTTCCCGTATCGCACCCCATGCTCCTTCGCTCCCCAGAAGGGCCGCTCGCCCGCCGGCCGCTCTTTTCACTCTATGTTATGTCGAGCGTAATTCAATGGCGCCCGGGTGCGGCATGGACACCGCCCGCGTTCCCCGGCGCGTTCGCGCCGTCGATCGCCTTCGGGGCGCCGCGCCGGCAGGCCCGAGGCCGGTCATGAGGTGGGGTGCGGCCAGCACTCGGTGCGCCCTGGCGGCGTGGTCGCGTGCACTGTCGTACGTCGAGGGCTCGCCTCATGGGGGCGGGGCGGACTTGCGGCGGAACCGATTCGCTGTCGGGGCCTCACCGTCGTCATGTGCGGAGTGCCTCTTGCGGGCGCATTGAATTACAGTCATACTTCTAATAGTCGGCGTGTTGCTTAAGGGCTCAACCGGACAGGGTTCCGACTCCTACGGGCCTTCTGCCGTTGACGGAACTGACTGCAGCCGCAGTCCGGAAACCCCCTGCAGAAGGGTACGGCCGTGAACGACGCACAAGGAGTACGAGGCGACGCGATGACCTCGTACAAGAAGGCGCCCACCCGCACCCTCACCGCCGGGGGAGTGACCTTCGCCTACCGCGACCTTGGCCCGAAGACCGGCGTCCCGGTCATCTTCATCACCCACCTTGCCGCGGTCCTCGACAACTGGGACCCCCGGGTCGTCGACGGCATCGCCGCCAGGCATCGCGTCATCACCTTCGACAACAGGGGTGTCGGCGCTTCCACCGGCTCGACATCGAAGACCATCGAGGAAATGGCGAAGGATGCCGTCACCTTCATCCGGGGACTCGGGCTCGAGCAGGTCGACCTGCACGGCTTCTCGATGGGCGGAATGATCGCCCAGGTGATCGCGCAGGACGAACCGCAGCTGGTCCGCAAGCTGATCCTCACGGGCACCGGCCCGGCGGGCGGCGAGGGCATCAAGAACGTGACCCGACTGTCCCATCTCGACACCGTCCGGGCCCTGTTCACCCTCCAGGACCCGAAGCAGTTCCTCTTCTTCACCCGCACCGTGGGCGGGCGCCGAGCCGGAAAGCAGTTCCTGGCCCGCCTCAAGGAGCGCACCCACGACCGGGACAAGGCGATCTCTATCTCGTCGTACTTCGCCCAGCTCAAGGCCATCCACCGCTGGGGGCTGGCGCAGCCCCAGGACCTCTCCGTCATCCGTCAGCCCGTGCTCGTCGCCAACGGCGAGAGCGACAGGATGGTGCCGACGAGGAACTCATACGAGCTGGCCCGGCGACTACCGGACGCCGACCTGGTCGTCTACCCCGACGCCGGCCACGGAGGCATCTTCCAGTTCCACGAGCAGTTCGTGGCGGAAGCCCTCGACTTCCTTGCTCGGTAGTGGGTGTCAGGGGCGGGCTGCAGGTGCGCTGGGGACGGCGGAGTCGCCTGCGTCACCTCGCCTCCGAGACCGCAAGCGCCGTGGAGCTCGCGACCAGCTTGGTGGTGCGGTCGAGCACGGCGGCGCCCGCGACCGCGTGAGGCGGGCCTGGCCGGAAGTTTCGGTCGTCGCATGAGCCCGCGCAGCAGTTCCGAGGCGCCGCGGAGCATCCGGTCCCGGCTGCCCCGCGCAGCCCACCGGCGCCAGGACATGACGACGATCAGCACACCCACCACCAGCCGACACCGGCCACGAGGAGCAGCGCTGGGGGCGGGATTCCACCTCCACGCCCACGCCTCCCCACCACGGTGGGAAATGATCCCGGAAACTCAATCCGACTCAGGATCCCTCAGCTGATCAGAGACGCTTCCTCCCGCTTGTCCATGGTCTGACATGCGTAATATTACGCCGCCAGGCGATGTGAATGTTGAACGACCCGAGGGGGGACACCTGACTCCGGATGGACCGTGACTTCCTCGACGAGGAGGGGCGAGTGTCCCGTTGGACACCGAAGGCTGAGTATCTAAATTTAAACTCAAACTCGGTTGGAATTGCTCCCATGGATGCGTGGACCGAAGTGTCTCAAGACACCGGCATCGACCCCTGACGCGTCCGGGACACGTCCAACTGCTCGATCGCGCGGACCCTTGAGTTCGTGGGCGAGAAGTGGATGATCCTGATCCTGCGCGAGGTGTGGTATGGCTCATCGGATCCTGGCGACCGAGGCGTACAAGGAGCCCGGTTCACGGAGTCGGCAGAGGTATGTGATCACCCCCAAGGGCATGGATCTGGTGCCGGCCGTGATGGGGCTGCTGCAGTGGGGTGACCGTTACCGCGCCGACCCCGAGGGGCCGGCCGTAGTGGCGCGACATCGCGAGTGCGGTGCGCACGTCGACGTCCAGATCCGCTGCGAACGAGGCCACCCGGTGCAAGCCAGGGACATTGAGAGCGTCCCTGGCCCGGCCTTTCGCATGAGGTCACCCGAGTGAGCTGAGGAGTCCGATATCAGCTTTCCGTGATCTGGCCGCTCTGTCGTGTACGCGCCTGATGGAGGCGGACCTTGGTGCGGTTTCCGCAGCGGGACATGGAGCACCAGCGGCGGTTGCGGGCGGGGGAGCGGTCCAGGAAGCGCAGTGCGCAGCGGTCCGCTCCGCAGACGCGTACGCGCCGGATCTCGGCGGACAGAAGCAGGTCGACGGCGTCCTGGGCGATGAGCGCCAGCGCGAGTGTGGGGTCGGCCGCGAGGGGCGCGGTGCCGGCGGGCTCCAGGCGGTCCTCGGTGATGACGAGTTGCAGGGCGGGTCTGGGGGTCGTAGCTGCCGATCGGTTGAGCAGCGTCACGTCGCCGGACGCGGGCAGTCGGCCGGCGGCGACCGCCAGTACGGCCCGGTCGACGGCCTCGCGCAGCCGTCGGGCGGAGTTGAGAACGGCTGCAGTGGCGGGATCGGGGGTCCCCGGCGCGAGCAGAAGAGCCTCCCGGAGCCAGCCCATCAGGTCGTCCGGTCCCCGGAGTGTCTCCTCGGGAGTGGTTCTCCACCGGCTCCGGAGGGTGTTGGCGAAGTCCAGGCAGACCCGTCCGCCGTCCCAGATCCACATGCTGTCCGTTGCCATGTCTCCATTCTGCCCGCTAGCTTAACCGTCTAAGACGGTTAGCTCGTGTCAGGAAGGCGCGCTCCATGGGACAGCCGACTGTGACGACCGGAGTGACGCAGGTGGACGGGGTCCGCCTGCACTACGTCCGAGCCGGGGCCGGACCTCTGCTTGTCCTGCTCCATGGCTGGCCGCAGACCTCCGACTGCTGGCGGCCGGTGTTGGCGGATCTCGCCGCCGATCACACGGTTGTGGCGCCGGACCTGCGCGGATACGGCCTGAGCGACAAACCCACCACGGGTTACGAGGTGTATGGCCGCCGACATGGCCGGCCTCGTCGAGGCTCTCGGCTTCGGGCGGGCCCTGGTCGTGGGCCACGACCGCGGCGCTCGCGTGGGGCACCGCTGGGCGCTGGACCGTCCGGACCAGGTGGAGCGGCTGGCCGTGCTCGACATCGTTCCCACCCGGGAGATGTTCCGCCGCCTGGAGGCCTCGCTCGCCTTCGGGTACTGGCACTGGCTGTTCCGCATGCAGCCTGATCTGCCCGAACGCCTCGTGGGGCGCGACATCCGCGGGTATCTCGAGTACTTCTTCGAACGGTGGACCTACAACCGCCACAGACTCACAACCGATGCGGTCGATGGCTACGTTCGTGCGTTCTCCCGCCCGGGTGCCCTGCGTGCGAGTCTGGACGACTAACGTGCCATGAAGGAGGACACCGCGCTCGACGACATCGACGCCGCCGAAGGCCGCCGCCGTACCCTGCCACTGCTGGCTCTGTGGGGTTCCGAGGGACTGCCTGCCCGCCTGCCGACGCTGGAGATCTGGCGAGTCTATGCGGACGACGTCACCCGTGCCGAGATCCCGGAGTGCGGCCACTTCATCCCGGAGGAGCAACCGGAGGCACTGTTGGCACATCTGCGGCCTTTCCTGGCGGGCAGGACGAGCCGTTGAGCCCACGGTTGCGGAAGCGGCGCCCTCACGCCAGGTCGAGCGCCGGGCGCGCTGACCGAGCAGCCCTCGACCACGGTGTGATGACCCCGCGCGGCGAACGAGCCTGGAAGGCAGAACAGGCCGAGGGGCGGCCCCGCCGTATCCGGCTGGGCCGCCCCTCGGTCTCGACTTCAGGTCGCGACCGGGGCGCCGGCCGGAGCACTCCCCGCAGCAAGGCCGGCAGCCGGGCCGTCGGCCTTGCGTTGCCGGGGCATGAGCAACGCCACGGCCGCTGCCAGGGCGACGGCACCGGCTCCGACCCAGAGCGCGGGGATCAGCCCGTCCACGAACAGTGAGGCGGAGCCGTAGCCGCCCTGGGCGGAGAAGACCGCGGCCAGCGACGCGACGCCGATGGCGCCGCCGACCTCGCGGATCGCGTTGTTCGCGCCGGAGGCGATGCCCTGCTCTTCCGGGCGGACGGTACTCATGACGAGGTTGGCGCTGGGGGCGAAGAACATGCCCAGGCCGATGCCGCAGACGATCAGTGCGGGCAGCAGGTGGGTGTAGGCGACGTGCGACTCGACGGTGAGTGCCCAGAGCCCGAGGCCGACGGCGTTCAGGGCCATGCCCGCCGTGACGACGGGTGCGCCGCCGATGCGGTCGGACAGTGCCCCGGCCAGCGGTCCGGCGATCATGGGCATGGCGGTCCAGGGCAGCATCCGTACGCCGGCTTGCATCGGTGAGTAGCCGCCGACGGTCTGCAGGTACTGGCTGAGCAGGAAGATCGACCCGAACATGCCCAGCAACATCAGCAGGCTGGCGGCGTTGATGGCGCTGAAGGAACGGTGGCGGAACAGGCGCATCGGCAGCATCGGGTGCTTGGCGCGCAGTTCGTAGAAGATGAAGCCGACGAGCATGGCGGCACCGGCGAAGAAGCCGCTCAGCACCGGGGTGCTGGTCCAGCCGTCGGCGTTGCCGCGCACGAGAGCGTAGACGATGCCGAACAGACCGCCGCTGGCAAGGGCCGTGCCGACGAGGTCGAGGGTCGGGTTCGGGCCGTGGCTCTCGTTCAGCCGCAGCAGGGCGAGCGGGATCAGCGCCAGGCCGAGGGGTACGTTCACCCAGAAGATCCACTGCCAGGAGAGGTTTTCGGTGAGTGCGCCGCCGATGAGCGGTCCGGTGGCGACCGCGATGCCGCTGGCCGCGCCCCAGATACCCAGGGCCGTTCCGCGCCGTTCGGCGGGGACGGCGGCCGACAGCAGGGTGAGCGTCAGAGGTGTCACGATCGCGGACCCGACACCCTGCGCCGCACGCGCGGCGATCAGTTCACCCATCCCCGGTGCGAGTGCGGCGGCGGCCGAGGCTGTGGTGAAGATCGCGAGTCCGATGGCGAACAGTCTCCGGCGGCCGAAGCGGTCGCCGAGGGAAGCACCGAACATGAGCAGCACCGCGAAGGTGAGGGTGTAGGCGCTCACCGTCCATTCGAGGTCTTCGAGGCCGCCGCCGAGATTCTTGCGGATGGAGGGGAGAGCGGTGGTGACGATCAGGTTGTCGAGCGCGGTGATGAATCCGGCCATGCTGGTGATGGCCACGGCCCAGACGGCGCTGCCGCCCCGAATTCGTTGCTTGCGTTGCTGTTTCATGGCGTTCGTTCCCTAGGTTCCCTGGGCAGACGTGCTGGGCGATGGATCAATGAACGTGGACGCCGGCGGGTGACGACATGGCGTGCGACGGCGAGCATCGGCAATACACCGGGCTCGGTGCGGGTTTGCGGGCGGTCGGCCCTCAGGGGAGTTGCGGGTAGAGCACGGAGACGCCTCCGGCCAGGCCGGCCTGTGCCTGGCGGGAGCCGTTGTCCGCGACGATCTCGTAGGCACCGGCGGCGATGCCGTCGACGGCGATCCGGGCGATGTCGGCGGGGTCGGACTTGGCAGCGTCGACGGTCCGGACCATGTCGGTGTCCATGTAGCCGACGTGGAGTCCAGCGACACGGATGTGCTGGTCGGCGAGTTGCAGGCGCAGGGCGTTGGTGAGCGACCACTCGGCGGACTTGGCGGCGCAGTAGGCACCGAGTTCCGGGAAGCTGACCCAGGACAGGCCGGACAGGACGTTCAGGATCGCCCCGCCGCCGTTGGCCGCGATCTGGGGCGCGAAGGCGCGGACCACGGAGAGGGTGCCGAAGTAGTGGGTGTCCATCTCCAGGCGGACGTCGTCGAGGTCGGCGGCCAGCAGGTCCGCGCCGGTAGATGACCCCGCGTTGTTGATCAGGACGGTCACGTCGCCGGTGGCTTTGGCTGCGGCCGCGACGGAGGCCGGGTCGGTGATGTCGAGAGCGATCGGCTTGGCGCCGGGCAGGTCGACCTGGTCGGGGTTGCGGGCGCCGGCGTAGACGGTGGCGCCGCGGGCGAGCAGTTCGGCGGCGAGTGCGCGGCCGAAGCCCCGGTTGGCTCCGGTGACGAGGGCGGTGCTGGTGGAGAGGTCCATGGAGAGTTCCTGGTGAAGTGGAGAGGAATGAAGGTCAGGGCGCCAATGGCGTGGCTGAGAGGATCCAGCTCATTGCATTACGACCATAATATTAAGTGGGATGAGTCGATGATCGCAACCGATCCATGCTTGTGTGATGCCGTCGAGGCCGGGATCTGGGCGACGCCAGGGTGTTTCGGGCTTGCGGTGCGATCGACGCGCGAGGGCCCCGCCGCGCGCGGCAGGCCCCTCGTCACGGCGTGACGGAGGCGGACTCAGAGCTTGACGATCATCTTTCGGGCCCTGACCCAAGGCCGGGTAGTTAGGGTTTTCGCAGGTCACGCAAGGGGAGTTGGCGAGTTTCCGACGTAGAGCAACGGAGCTCGTTGGTACAGGCAGTCG
>NZ_JBEYFS010000167.1:0-27768 GCF_040634475.1 Streptomyces sp. NPDC007095 | reverse complement strand
GCCCTCGTACTGGACGTACTTGGATCTGTGCCTGGTGCGGTGAGAGTGCGTGCATGGCGTCGCAGGGCAGACGGGAATTTGACGACAGGGCCTAGGGGGCTGTCCGCGCCCCGAAGAAGGCAGTGGCCCGTGTCCCTGAAGAAAATCAGTTGCCCGCGACTCCCCCCGAAAGGGGAGCGCGGGCCGCTGTAGCGCTCGTGTCAGCCGCCGTACGCCCCGCTCGCCGTCAGCCGCAGGGCCGTGTCGATCAGGGGCACGTGGCTGAAGGCCTGGGGGAAGTTGCCCACCTGGCGCTGGAGGCGCGGGTCCCATTCCTCGGCCAGGAGGCCCAGGTCGTTGCGGAGGGCCAGGAGCCTTTCGAAGAGCTTGCGGGCCTCGTCGACGCGGCCGATCATCGCCAGGTCGTCCGCCATCCAGAAGGAGCAGGCCAGGAAGGCGCCCTCGTCGCCCTCGAGGCCGTCCACGCCCGCGTCCTCGCCGGTGGTCGGGTAGCGCAGGATGAAGCCGTCCGGGGTGGACAGCTCGCGCTGGATCGCCTCGATGGTGCCGATCACGCGCTTGTCGTCCGGGGGGAGGAAGCCCATCTGCGGGATGAGGAGCAGCGAGGCGTCCAGTTCCTTGGAGCCGTACGACTGCGTGAAGGTGTTGCGCTCCTTGTCGTAGCCCTTCTCGCACACGTCCCGGTGGATGTCGTCGCGCAGTTCGCGCCACTTCTCCAGCGGGCCGTCCGCGTCACCGGACTCGATGAGCTTGATCGTGCGGTCGACGGCGACCCAGGCCATCACCTTGGAGTGCACGAAGTGGCGGCGCGGGCCGCGGACCTCCCAGATGCCCTCGTCCGGCTGGTCCCAGTGGTCCTCCAGGTAGCGGATCAGTTTCAGCTGGAGGAGCGAGGCGTAGTCGTTGCGGGACAGGCCCGTCATGTGGGCCAGGTGCAGGGCCTCGGTGACCTCGCCGTAGACGTCCAGCTGGAGCTGGTGCGCGGCGCCGTTGCCGACCCGCACGGGGCCCGAGTTCTCGTATCCGGGCAGCCAGTCGAGCTCCGCCTCGCCCAACTCCCGCTCGCCCGCGATGCCGTACATGATCTGCAGGTTCTCGGGGTCGCCGGCCACGGCGCGCAGCAGCCATTCGCGCCAGGCGCGGGCCTCCTCGCGGTAGCCGGTGCGCAGGAGGGAGGAGAGGGTGATCGCGGCGTCGCGCAGCCAGGTGTAGCGGTAGTCCCAGTTGCGTACGCCGCCGATCTCCTCCGGGAGGGAGGTGGTGGGCGCGGCGACGATGCCGCCCGTGGGGGCGTACGTCAGGGCCTTGAGGGTGATCAGGGAGCGGACGACGGCCTCGCGGTAGGGGCCGTGGTACGTGCACTGATCGACCCAGTCGCGCCAGAAGTCCTCGGTGGCCTCCAGGGCCTGCTCCGGCTCGGGCAGCGCGGGGGGCTTCTTGTGTGAGGGTTCCCACGAGATGGTGAACGCGATCCGGTCACCGGGTGCCACCGTGAAGTCCGCGTACGTGGTCAGTGCCTTGCCGTAGGTCTCGCAGGCGGTGTCGAACCACACCGAGTCGGGTCCGGCGACGGCGACCGTGCGTCCCTCGTGCTTGTGCACCCAGGGCACGACACGGCCGTACGAGAAACGCATCCGCAGCGCGGAGCGCATCGGGACCCGGCCCGTGACGCCTTCCACGATCCGGATCAGCTGGGGCGCGCCGTCGCGCGGCGGCATGAAATCGGTCACTCGGACCGTGCCGCGTGGGGTGTCCCACTCGGATTCCAGGATCAGCGAGTCGCCGCGGTACGAGCGGCGCGCCGCCGTCGGCGGTTCGGCGTCGGCCGCGTGGGCGGGCCCGAGCCGCCAGAATCCGTGTTCCTCCGTGCCGAGCAGTCCCGCGAAGATGGCATGGGAGTCGAAGCGGGGCAGGCACAGCCAGTCCACTGTGCCGTCCCGGCAGACCAGTGCTGCGGTCTGCATGTCTCCGATGAGTGCGTAGTCCTCGATGCGCCCGGCCACGTGCATCTCCAGTCGAACGGCCACGTCGCCCCCGAGGGGCGGTCGCTCTGCGGTCAGGGAACAGGAACGTTAAAACGTTAGAAGATTGAACGTTAGAACGTTGGTAAAGCGTCGTTGCGGAACGTCAATTATCGGTGCGATTGTCGTTGCGAAACGAACTGACGAGCTCTCGTGGTTCCGGGATACGGGCGGGGATGGTGCCGTGTGCCGGCCGGACTCGGCAGCGAGTGTCCGAGCAGGATACGACGCACGTGGGTGATCCGCGTGCCGCTCCAGGCAACCCGGCTGGTCCGATCGAGTGAGCGCTGTGTGTGGTCTGTGCCGATGTGTGTGCGGAGCGTGGCCGGAAGCGGCCTCCCCAGGTCGCTGATACCCTGGTAGCCCGTGGACCGGTGGGCAAGAAACCCCCGAACCGCAGCGACGGCACCTCCGGAAAACTTCGGACACCACGCCGGTACGCACCCCAGACCGCGACCACGGGAGCCCCCTCTTGGCCATGCCGCCCAAATCCACGACGACCAAGCACATCTTCGTCACCGGGGGTGTCGCCTCCTCCCTCGGTAAGGGCCTGACCGCCTCCAGCCTGGGTGCGCTGCTCAAGGCGCGGGGCCTGCGGGTCACCATGCAGAAGCTCGACCCCTACCTGAACGTCGACCCAGGCACCATGAACCCGTTCCAGCACGGCGAGGTGTTCGTCACCAACGACGGCGCCGAGACCGACCTGGACATCGGACACTACGAGCGCTTCCTCGACGTTGACTTGGACGGCTCCGCCAATGTCACTACAGGGCAGGTGTACTCGACGGTCATCGCCAAGGAGCGGCGCGGCGAGTACCTGGGCGACACCGTGCAGGTCATCCCGCACATCACCAACGAGATCAAGCACCGCATCCGGCGTATGGCGACCGACGACGTCGACGTCGTCATCACCGAGGTCGGCGGCACGGTCGGCGACATCGAGTCGCTGCCCTTCCTGGAGACCGTCCGCCAGGTCCGGCACGAGGTCGGCCGGGACAACGTGTTCGTGGTCCACATCTCGCTGCTGCCGTACATCGGTCCCTCCGGCGAGCTGAAGACCAAGCCGACCCAGCACTCGGTCGCGGCTCTCAGGAACATCGGCATCCAGCCGGACGCGATCGTGCTGCGCGCCGACCGCGAGGTGCCCACCGCCATCAAGCGCAAGATCTCGCTGATGTGCGACGTCGACGAGGCGGCCGTGGTCGCGGCCATCGACGCCAAGTCGATCTACGACATCCCGAAGGTGCTGCACACCGAGGGCCTGGACGCCTATGTCGTGCGCAAGCTGGACCTGCCCTTCCGTGACGTGGACTGGACGACGTGGGACGACCTGCTCGACCGTGTCCACAACCCGCTCCACGAGATCAACCTCGCGCTCGTCGGCAAGTACATCGACCTGCCCGACGCCTACCTCTCGGTCACCGAGGCGCTGCGCGCAGGCGGCTTCGCCAACAAGGCCCGCGTGAAGATCAAGTGGGTCACCTCGGACGACTGCAAGACCCCGGCGGGCGCCGCCAAGCAGCTCGATGACGTCGACGCGATCTGCATCCCCGGCGGCTTCGGCGACCGTGGCGTGTCGGGCAAGGTCGGTGCGATCCAGTACGCCCGCGAGAACAAGATCCCGCTGCTCGGCCTCTGTCTCGGCCTGCAGTGCATCGTGATCGAGGCCGCGCGCAACCTGGCCGGCATCCCGGACGCCAACTCCACCGAGTTCGACTCCGCCACCGCGCACCCGGTCATCTCCACCATGGCCGAGCAGCTCGACATCGTGGCGGGCGAGGGCGACATGGGCGGAACGATGCGCCTGGGCATGTATCCGGCCAAGCTCGCCGAGGGCTCCATCGTGCGCGAGGTGTACGACGGCAAGGAGTACGTCGAGGAGCGTCACCGCCACCGCTACGAGGTGAACAACGCCTACCGCGGCGAGCTGGAGAAGAAGGCCGGTCTGCAGTTCTCCGGAACCTCCCCGGACGGCAAGCTCGTGGAGTACGTGGAGTACCCGCGCGAGGTGCACCCCTACTTGGTCGCGACCCAGGCGCACCCCGAGCTGCGCTCCCGCCCGACCCGCCCGCACCCGCTCTTCGCAGGCCTGGTCAAGGCCGCCGTCGAGCGCAAGACGGGCAAGTAGCACAAGGGCTGTACGGTGGCCGGGGTACGTGTCTTTCGGGACACGTGCCCCGGTTTTCGTTCGGTGTGTAGGAGGAACAGGGCGACATGACGATCAAGGACACCCCCGAGGAGTGGGACGTCAGGGCCACCGCGACCCCCTTCGTCGGCAACAAGACGTCCGTCCGCACCGACGACGTGGTCATGCCGGACGGATCGGTCGCCCGCCGCGACTACCAGGTCCACCCCGGCTCCGTGGCCGTCCTCGCCCTCGACGACCAGGACCGCGCGGTGGTGCTGCGCCAGTACCGGCACCCCGTGCGCCACAAGCTGTGGGAGATCCCGGCCGGCCTCCTCGACGTCCCCGGTGAGAACCCGCTGCACGCCGCCCAGCGCGAGCTGTACGAGGAGGCGCACGTCAAGGCCGAGGACTGGCGTGTGCTGACCGACGTCTACACCACCCCGGGCGGCTGCTCCGAGGCCGTGCGGATCTTCCTCGCCCGCGAACTCTCCGAGGCCGAGGGCGAGCGCTTCGAGGTCGAGGACGAAGAGGCCGACATGGAGCTGGCCCGGGTCCCCGTCGGCGAACTCGTGCGCGGGGTGCTCGCCGGAGACCTGCACAACAACTGTCTCGTCGTGGGTGTCCTCTCCCTGATCGCCGCCCGCAGCGGCGACGGACTCGACGCGCTGCGCCCGGCCGAGGCGCCCTGGCCGGCCCGCCCCTTCGAGTCCTGACGCACCCTGGACGCCGCTCCTCCACCCTGGACTCTCCTCTCCCACGATCCGACAGCATCAGTCCTACGATCGGCTGATCCGATCGGGGGACGTCTCCGCCGTGCTCCGCCCGGATCGTCGCAGAGCGTGAACTAGGCTCTGGAAACGCCCGAACCGGAGTCCCGGCGGGCTTGCGCGCGCAGTGGGACGGGAGTGTGGCCCGTGGCGGATCAGGCGGTGGACACAGACGGCACGAAAGTGTCGTCGGCGGGGCGGCGCCCGGCTGCCGGGTCCGCTCCTACGGAGGGTCAGTTCCTGGGCCGCACAAGAGAGTTGAAGGAACTCCGGGTCGACATCGAGCGCGCGGGCCTGGACACCCTCGCGGGCCGCAAGGCACCCCGCGCGCGCGTGCTGCTCATCGCCGGCAGGCCCGGCTCGGGCCGCACCGCGCTCGCCGAGGAGCTCGTACGGCAGGTTGCGGGGAGTTACCCGGACGGGGTGCTGCGCGCCCGGCTCGCCGAACCCGACGGCACCCCCGTGCCCACCGAGCGCACCGCGCGGGAGCTGCTGAGGGCCCTGGAGCTGCCCGCGCCGGCGGGGGCAGCCGCCGACGACCTGAGCGAGGCGGTGCGCGAGGCCCTCGCCACCCGCCGCGTTCTGCTGCTGCTCGACGACGCGGCCGACGCCGAGCAGGTCGACGCGCTGCTCCCGGACACCCCGGAGTGCCTGGTCGTCGCGGTCTCCGGCGGACCGCTGACCGGCATCGCGGACGTCCGCCCCTGCACCCTGGGCGGCCTGGACACCAAGTCCGCGCTCGAACTGCTCGACCGCTTCACCGGCTCGGTGCGCATCACCGTCGACCCGCTCGCCGCCGAGGGACTGGTCGAGGAGTGCGCCGGTCAGCCCGCCGCCCTGCGCCTCGCGGGAGGCTGGCTCGCCGCCCGCCCCACCTCGGCCGTCGCCGACCTCGCCAAGCAGCTGCGTACCGAGGGCGA
Organism: Streptomyces sp. NPDC007095; assembly: GCF_040634475.1. Lineage (NCBI taxonomy): Bacteria > Bacillati > Actinomycetota > Actinomycetes > Kitasatosporales > Streptomycetaceae > Streptomyces > Streptomyces sp. NPDC007095. Next base: position 21,932 of record NZ_JBEYFS010000167.1, on the reverse strand, counting down.
CGAGAGCACCCCGCTCGGCCGGGTCTTCCACCTCGTCTACACCGCGCTGTCCGCCACCGCCGCGCGGATACTGCGTCTGCTCTCGCTCGCGCCGGCCGGCCTCATCGACCCGCACACCGCGTCCGCGCTGGCCGGCTGCTCGGTGGACACCGCACGGTCCGCGCTGGACGACTTCGTCGGCTTCGGCCTCGTACGGCCCGTCGAGTCGCGGCTGCCGCAGTACGAGGTGCCCGGCTGCCTGCTGCCGCTGCTGCGCTCCCTGGCCGAGAGTCAGGACCGCCCGGCCGAGCTGCAGCTGGCCCGCGCCCGGATGCTGGAGCGGACCGTACGGCTGCTGGCGTCCTGCCGCGCCATCACCGAGACCGACAACGCGTCCGCACGCGAGAAACTCGCCGCGCTGCCCCGCGAACTGCGCTTCCCGACCCCCAGGGCGGCCGAGGACTGGCTGCGTATCCGGCAGCCCGCGCTGCTGGCCGCGGCCCGGCTCGCGGTCGCGGACGGGGAGCTGGACACCCTGGCCAGGAGACTGATGGCCGCGCTGGTGCGGGCGATGGTCGCCCACTTCGGCACCCGGGCCGCGGCGCCCGAGCTGTACGGCATCCACCGCCTCGTCCTCGACGTCGCCGAGCGCCAGGGCCAGCCCCGCGAGAAGGCCGCCGCCCTGCTGAACCTCGCCGACCTGGACGCGCAGACCGGCCGTACGGCCGACGCCCTGGCCCGCTACCGGGCCGCCCTGGACGCAGGACGCGAGGCGAACGACCCGTATGCGACCGGCCGCGCGATGGAATCCGTAGGCGGCGCCCACCAGGAGCTCGGGGACCACGACCGGGCCGCCGACTGGTACGGCAGGGCGCTCGCCCAGCGGCTGGCGCGGGACGAGCGGGTGGACGCCGCCCGGCTGTACGGCCGTATCGCCACCGCGCACACCTACGCGGGCCGCTACGGCGAGGCGCTGCGCAACTGGCGTGCCGCCGTCACCGGACACCGCAGGAACGGCGATGTGCCCGCCCAGGCGCGGGCGTTGAGCGAGCTGGCGCGCGTCCAGGAGTACGCCGGGCGGCCCGAGGAGTCGCTGCGCACCTGCCACGAGGCGGTCGAGTGGGCGCGCCGTGCCGAGGACCACCGGCTGCAGGCCGCACTGCAGCTCCGGCTGGCCGACACCCTGGACAGGCTCGGCGACCCCGCCGCGGCGCGACTGCACCGCAAGGCCGCCGAGCGCATGCTGGGTGATGAGCTTCCGGAGAGCGCGACGGCCAAGGAAGACACAGAAGGTACGGAACAAGGCGCTAACACCTGCGAAATCCGTAGTACATCCGTCGAAGATTGATGCATTGAAAGGCTAGACAGAGAGAACCCCTTCATTAGACTGGCTCCGCCGCGTTCTTTCGTGGTGTCTCCCGGTGCGCCCCCGTGTATCCGGGTATGACGTGCATTGCCCCGGCTTGCATCGCCCCGGCCGTGCATAGCCCCAGAACCCTCTGAGTCAAGGACCGTGATCGACGTGAAGGTCGGCATCCCCCGCGAGGTCAAGAACAACGAGTTCCGGGTGGCCATCACCCCCGCCGGTGTGCACGAGCTGGTGCGCAACGGCCACCAGGTCGTCGTCGAGCGGAACGCCGGTGTCGGCTCCTCGATCACGGACGACGAGTACGTTTCCGCCGGTGCGCAGATCCTGGAGACCGCCGACGAGGTCTGGGCCGCCGCCGACCTGCTGCTGAAGGTCAAGGAGCCCATCGCGGAGGAGTACCACCGCCTCCGCAAGGACCAGACCCTCTTCACCTACCTGCACCTGGCCGCGTCCAAGGAGTGCACGGACGCGCTCCTGGAGTCCGGCACCACGGCGATCGCGTACGAGACGGTCGAGCTGCCGAGCCGCGCGCTGCCGCTGCTCGCCCCGATGTCCGAGGTCGCGGGCCGCCTCGCCCCCCAGGTCGGCGCCTACCACCTGATGCGCGCCAACGGCGGCCGCGGTGTGCTGCCCGGCGGTGTCCCCGGTGTGCTGCCCGCCAAGGCGGTCGTCATCGGCGGCGGCGTCTCCGGCTGGAACGCCGCGCAGATCGCCATCGGCATGGGCTTCCAGGTGACCCTGCTCGACCGTGACATCAACAAGCTCAAGGAGGCGGACAAGATCTTCGGCACGAAGATCCAGACCGTCGTCTCCAACGCCTTCGAGCTCGAGAAGGCCTGCCTCGAGGCCGACCTCGTCATCGGTGCGGTCCTCATCCCCGGCGCCAAGGCCCCGAAGCTCGTCACCAACGAGCTGGTCTCCCGGATGAAGGCGGGAAGTGTTCTTGTCGACATCGCGATCGACCAGGGCGGCTGCTTCGAGGACTCCCGCCCGACCACGCACGCCGAGCCGACCTTCCCGGTCCACAACTCGGTCTTCTACTGCGTCGCCAACATGCCCGGCGCCGTGCCCAACACCTCCACGTACGCGCTGACCAACGCCACGCTGCCGTACATCGTGGAACTGGCCAACCGCGGCTGGGCCGAGGCGCTGCGCCGCGACCCCGCGCTGGCCAAGGGCCTCAACACGCACGATGGCAAGGTCGTGTACCGGGAGGTCGCGGAGGCGCACGGCCTGGAGCACGTCGAGCTGGAGTCCCTGCTCGGCTGAGACACCGAAGGGTGACCGGACGCGTGGCCGGCTGACCCATCAATCGGCAAAAGGCGATACGTCAACACAGGTCGTCAACGCCCCGCGCCCGGCCGGACCTTGCCCAGCGAGGTCCGGCCGGGTGTGTGTCGGGTCACTTTGCGACACTCGTTCAACTCGCCACGAACGTAACCCTTCAACCGATTCGCACACCCGTGAAACCTGCCGTGCGACGGCCTTACGCCCTTGACAGAGGGGTGTTCGGTTGCCGACACATCGGGTCGGGTCCGGCGGATTGTGTTGCTGCGGACCGGTGACACGCCATAGAGTCGCCAATCGTCGGCATGGTGCCACGCTGACCTATCTAGAAGTTTCCTGGTCACCAAGGAGGTAAGACGACTTGTGAATGAGTCGACATTTACTCCCGGGGGTGGTCAACCAGGAATGCCGGCGCGGGGCCAGGGCCCCACGGGGCTCGAGGCTGTCGGCTCCGTCGCTGTCCGAACCTTCGCAGCGCAAAAGAGTCCCCGGATGACTCAGACAGCACACCAGAGCATGGATGGCCATCACGTGAACGCCATGGCCGGCAACGGAAGTGGCGGGAACCACACCCACTTCGCCGACTACGACGAACTGCCCGAGGGGCACTTCTACGACCCCGACGCCGAGTACGAGCCCGATCCGGAGTACGCGGCCACGCTCGCGCCCGACGCGGCCCGTCAGCGCCGTGAGCGCGTCGGACCGACCGGACGCCCGCTGCCCTACTTCCCGATCCCGGGTCCGCTGACCAGCCACGGCCCCGCGACGATCATCGCGATGTGCAACCAGAAGGGCGGCGTCGGCAAGACGACGTCGACCATCAACCTGGGCGCCGCGCTCGCGGAGTACGGACGCCGGGTCCTGCTCGTCGACTTCGACCCGCAGGGCGCGCTCTCCGTGGGTCTCGGCGTCAACCCCATGGAGCTCGACCTCACCGTCTACAACCTGCTCATGGAGCGGGGCATGGCGGCCGACGAGGTGCTCCTGAAGACGGCGGTCCCGAACATGGACCTGCTGCCCAGCAACATCGACCTGTCCGCCGCCGAGGTGCAGTTGGTGTCCGAGGTCGCGCGCGAGTCCACGCTTCAGCGCGCGCTGAAGCCCCTGATGGCCGACTACGACTACATCGTGATCGACTGTCAGCCCTCGCTCGGCCTGCTCACCGTCAACGCCCTCACGGCGGCCCACAAGGTGATCGTGCCGCTCGAGTGCGAGTTCTTCGCCCTGCGCGGTGTCGCGTTGCTCACCGAGACCATCGAGAAGGTCCAGGAGCGGCTCAACCCCGAGCTGGAGCTCGACGGCATCCTCGCCACGATGTACGACTCCCGCACGGTGCACAGCCGTGAGGTGCTCGCGCGCGTGGTCGAGGCGTTCGACGATCACGTCTACCACACGGTGATCGGCCGGACCGTCCGCTTCCCGGAGACCACCGTCGCCGGTGAGCCGATCACCACGTACGCCTCCAACTCCGTCGGTGCCGCCGCCTATCGCCAGCTCGCCAGGGAGGTGCTCGCCCGGTGTCACGCCGAGTGAGTCTGCCGGGGGCCGACGAACTGTTCCGTACCACCGGGGGCATGGCGCTCCAGTCATCCACCCCCACCCGCCGGACCAACGGCGAGGCCCGGGTGCCGGCTCCGGCCGGTGAGAGCGACCCGGCCGCCGTAGCCGAGGACGCACCGCAGTCGGTGCCCGTGCAGGGTGGTGACGGCGAGGGCGACGAACACGTCGCGGCGGACGCCGAGGCGGACACGGGAGAGTCCCGCAGCCGGGGTACGGCCCCGGAGGGCTCGGCGCGGCGCCAGGCGACGCAAGAGGGCGCCGGCGGGCAGCCCGCCCGCGGCAGCAAGCGCTCCCGCGCCGCGAACCGCCGGCCCAGCGGGCGGGAGCGGCACGACGAGAAGATCACGGTGTACGTGTCCGCCGAGGAGCTCATGGACCTCGAGCACGCCCGGCTGGTGCTCCGCGGGGAGCACGGGCTCGCGGTCGACCGCGGCCGGATCGTCCGCGAGGCGGTCGCCGTCGTACTCGCCGATCTTGAATCCCGCGGGGACGCGAGCATCCTCGTACGACGGCTTCGCGGGCGGTAGCGGTAGCCTGCGACGGCTATGACCTCGAACGACACCTCTGTCCCCGCCGGCTCCGGCGGCCGTCGCCGTGTCCTGGGCCGGGGCCCCGGCGCGACGCAGGGGCAGGACCGGCGGCCCGAGGAGCGTGCCGAGTCGGCCGAGGGGCCGCCGGTCAAAGGGCGTGCCGAGTCGGTCGAGGAGCCCGTCGAGGCCGCCGCGGAGACGGCGCCCGGGCTTCCTGCGCATGAGAGCGCCGAGCCTCCGGCGGAGACGGCGCCCGAGTCTCCGGCACAGGCCGAGGCCCCGGCGGGGCCGGAGCGTCTGCCCCGTTCTGAGGGTGCTGCCGAGTCCGCGGCTTGCGACGAGGTCGGTGACGGGGTCTTCAAGGTGCGGCTTGCGAACTTCGAGGGGCCGTTCGACCTGCTGCTTCAGTTGATCTCGAAGCACAAGCTCGATGTCACCGAAGTGGCGCTGTCCAAGGTCACCGACGAGTTCATGGCGCACATCAGGGCTATGGGGCCCGACTGGGACCTCGACCAGACGACCGAGTTCCTGGTCGTCGCGGCGACGCTGCTCGATCTGAAGGCCGCCCGGCTGCTCCCGGCCGCCGAGGTCGAGGACGAGGCGGATCTGGCGCTGCTGGAGGCGCGGGACCTGCTGTTCGCGCGGCTGCTCCAGTACCGCGCCTACAAGCAGATCGCGGACATCTTCAACGCCCGGCTGGAGGAAGAGGGCCGCCGCTACCCCCGTACTGTCGGGCTCGAAGCCCACCACGCCGAATTGCTGCCCGAGGTGGTCATCAGCATCGGGGCGGAAGGATTCGCCAGGCTCGCCGTGAAGGCGATGCAGCCCAAGCCCAAGCCGCAGGTGTACGTCGACCACATCCACGCCCCGCTGGTGAGCGTGCAGGAGCAGGCCGGGATCGTGGTGGCGCGGCTGCGGGAGCTCGGGGAGGCCAGTTTCCGCGCCCTCGTCGAGGACACCGAGGACACCCTCACCGTCGTGGCCCGGTTCCTGGCCCTGCTGGAGCTCTACCGGGAGAAGGCCGTCGCCCTCGACCAGGAGGAGGCCCTCGGGGAGCTCATGGTGCGCTGGACGGGCGGGGACGGCGACGACCAGCCGAGGGTGACGGACGAGTTCGACCGCCCGGCGGAGGAGGCCGGGGACGACCGGGCCATGGACGACCGCCCGGCGGAGGAGGCCGGGGACGACCGGGCCATGGACGACCGCCCGGCGGAGGCGGCCGGGGACGACCGGGCCAAGGACGGCGACACCAAGGACGACAAGATCAAGGACGGCGCCAAGGAGGAGAAGGCGTGAGCCGGGAGACCACCGACATCGCGGCGGGCCTGCGTACCGTCGCCGACCTCGACCTGAAGCCCGCCCTGGAGGCCGTCCTCATGGTCGTGGACGAGCCCGCGACCGAGGAGCACCTCGCGAAGATCCTGGAGCGGCCCAAACGGCAGATCAAGGACGCGCTGCGGGAGCTGGCCGACGAGTACACCGTCCAGGGCCGCGGTTTCGAGCTACGGCTCATCGCGGGCGGCTGGCGCTTCTACACCCGGCCCGAGTACGCGGCGGCCGTCGAACGCTTCGTCCTCGACGGGCAGCAGGCCCGGCTGACCCAGGCGGCCCTTGAGACTCTGGCGGTCGTCGCCTACCGCCAGCCGGTGAGCCGATCCCGGGTATCGGCGGTCCGCGGAGTGAACTGTGACGGTGTGATGCGCACCCTGTTGCAGCGCGGTCTGGTCGAGGAGGCGGGCACGGAACCCGAAACAGGTGCGATCCTGTACGTGACGACGAACTACTTCCTGGAGCGAATGGGCCTGCGCGGTCTGGACGAGCTCCCGGAGCTCGCGCCCTTCCTTCCCGAGGCGGACGCGATCGAGGCCGAGACGCTGGAAGGGGTCCCGTCGTTCGATCCGGATGCACCGGATGCAGATGCAGACGACACGACGACGACGGAACTTTGATGCGAAGCAGTGGCAGTGGCAGTGGCAGGAACAGCGGGCGTGGCAACCCGCGGGGAACCGGCGGGGGCAGCAACCCGCGGGGAACCGGCGGGAGCGGCAACCCGCGGGGGAGTGGCGGGAGCGGCTCCCAGCCGAGGAGCGCGGGAGGGCGCGACGACAGGCCGAAGCGTCCCAGCAAGCCCCGCCCTGAGGAGCGCCGCTACGACGTAGGCCCCGGGGCCTCGCCGGACGGCCCGAAGTCCGGGCGCGGCAACGCGGCGCGCGGCGGTGCCAAGGGCGGCCCCAAGCAGGGCCAGCCGCGTGGTGGCCGTACGGAGCCCTCGCGCTCCCGCGAGTACGAGACGCGGACCGAGGAGCGCAACCGGGACCGGTACGCGGGCAAGAAGGAAGTCAAGCTGCCCAAGACCTTCCCGGGCGCCGAGCAGGAGGGCGAACGCCTGCAGAAGGTGCTCGCGCGTGCGGGCTACGGCTCCCGGCGCTCCTGCGAGGAGCTGATCGAGCAGGCCAGGGTCGAGGTCAACGGCGAGATCGTCCTGGAGCAGGGTCTGCGCGTCGACCCGGAGCACGACGAGATCAAGGTCGACGGGCTGACCGTGGCCACGCAGTCGTACCAGTTCTTCTCGCTGAACAAGCCCGCCGGTGTGGTTTCGACCATGGAGGACACGGAGGGCCGGCAGTGCCTCGGTGACTACGTGACGAACCGCGAGACGCGGCTCTTCCACGTCGGGCGGCTCGACACCGAGACCGAGGGCGTCATCCTGCTCACCAACCACGGCGAGCTGGCGCACCGGCTGACCCACCCCAAGTACGGCGTGAAGAAGGTCTACCTCGCGCACATCGTGGGTCCGATCCCGCGCGACCTGGGCAAGCGGCTCAAGGACGGCATCCAGCTGGAGGACGGGTACGCCAAGGCGGACCACTTCCGGGTCGTCGAGCAGACCGGCAAGAACTACCTCGTCGAGGTGACCCTGCACGAGGGCCGCAAGCACATCGTGCGCCGCATGCTCGCGGAGGCCGGCTTCCCGGTCGACAAGCTCGTGCGTGTGGCCTTCGGCCCGATCACCCTGGGCGACCAGAAGTCGGGCTGGCTGCGCCGCCTGTCGAACACCGAGGTCGGGATGCTCATGCAGGAGGTCGATCTCTAGGCCCGCCTGACGGCTCCGGAGGGCGCTGTGCGCCCTCCGCCCGCCTTCACCGCCCTCGGGGAGCACGGCGGGCTCCGACACGCCCCAGGGGCCGCTGAGGGCTTCTGGCACGGATGTGCCGGGAACCGCGCCCGAGGTCTTGTGGGGGCGCGGTTCGGCTTTTTATAGTCGTACTGACTATTACTCGTGCTGATCATGACTCGTGCGGAACCGGGGGCGGGTGACTTGCGCGCAAGGGGAGGTCTCGCCCCCGAGGGCTACGACAAGTACGCCTTCGAACCCTTCGCCGTCACCGTCGACCTCGCCGTCCTGACCGTCCGCGCGGGCGAGCTCGAAGTGCTGCTCGTCGAACGGGGGCAGGAACCGTACGCCGGCCGCTGGGCACTGCCCGGCGGCTTCGTGCTGCCGAAGGAGTCCGCGGAGACGGCCGCCCGGCGTGAACTCGCCGAGGAGACCGGCATCCCGGACCTCTCCTGCCTCCATCTGGAACAGTTGCGGACCTACAGCGAACCCGACCGCGACCCGAGGATGCGGGTCGTCTCCGTCGCGTTCGCCGCGCTGCTCCCCGACCCTCCCGAGCCGCACGGCGGCGGGGACGCGGCGCAGGCCCGGTGGGTGCCGTACGGCTCGGTCGGCCCGCTCGCCTTCGACCACGACCGCATCCTCGCCGACGCCCACGAACGCGTCGGCGCCAAGCTCGAGTACACCTGTCTGGCCACGTCCTTCTGCCCGCCCGAGTTCACCCTCGGTGAGCTGCAGCGGGTCTACGAGACGGTGTGGGGCGCCGTCCTCGACCGGCCCAACTTCCGGCGCAAGGTCCTCGCCACACCCGGGTTCGTCGAACCGGTCCCGGGGGCCGCACGCCTCACCGGAGGCCGCGGCAAACCCGCCGCGCTCTACCGCGCGGGCGGCGCCACCGCCCTGCAGCCACCCCTGCTGCGTCCCCCTTCGGAAGGACGGCCCTCATGACCACCACCCCGACGCTCGCGAAGCACGCCGCCACCGGATCCCTGCTCGGCCTCGCCCTCGGCGACGCGCTGGGCTTCCCGACCGAGTTCAACGACGTCCCCTCGATCCTGGCCAAGTTCGGCCCCTGGCGGGAGATGAAGCTGCCGCGGCCCGCGATCGTCACGGACGACACGCAGATGACGCTGGCGCTGGGGCGGGGACTGCGTACGGCGATGGACCGCGGCCTGCTCACACCGCTGCGGATGGAACGGCCGGTGCGCGAGGAGTTCGTGGACTGGTACCAGTCGCCCGACAACAACCGCGCGCCCGGCCGCACCTGCCTCGTGGCCTGCAACCTCCTGAAGACCGAGGGCCGGCCCTGGCAGGAGGCCAGCCAGATCGACTCCAAGGGGTGCGGGGCCAACATGCGGGTGGCGCCGGTCGGGCTCGTACGGGGGCTCAGCGACGAACAGCGCTCGGGCGCCGCGCAGTTGCAGGCCGCGCTCACCCACGGCCATCCCACCGCGCTCGCCGCCTCGGACCTCACCGCCCACGCCGTGTGGCTCCTCGCCGGAGGCGCCGAGCCGGCCGAACTGATCGGCCTCCTGCGCTCGTACGCCCAGGAGAACCGCGGCCGCTACCTCTCCCGCTGGCTCGGCGACCTGTGGACCCGCAGCCAGGACCCCACACCGGAGCACTTCATCGGACGCGGCTGGGACGAGTGCCTCGAGGTCCTCGACCGCCTTCAGGACGCCGTGCGCACCGCCTCGCCCGAGAGCGACCCGTGCCTGGCCACCGGCGCGGGCTGGATAGCCGAGGAGGCGCTCGCCACCGGACTGCTCTGCTTCCTGCAGTTCGTCGACGAGCCCGTCACCGCGCTGCGCCGCGCGGCCTGCACATCCGGCGACTCCGACTCCATCGCCTGTCTGACGGGCGCGTTCGCCGGCGCCCACCACGGCTCCGACGCCTGGCCGACGGAGTGGGCCGACCGCATCGAGTACCAGAGCGACCTCATGTCGCTGGGGGCGCTCTGGGATGCGTGAGAGACGGTTCCGGGATGCATGAGACTCCGGGATGCATGAGATACGGCTCTGGGATGCTTGAACGATGATCGACGACGTCCTGGACACCGACCTCGCGGCCGTGGTGGCCGAGCAGCCCGACCCGGTGCTGTTCGCCACCGTCTCCGGGGCGCACCTGTACGGCTTCCCCTCGCGCGACTCGGACGTCGACCTCAGAGGCGTGCACCTGCTGTCGGCGGCCGAACTGGTCGGTCTGCGCGAGCCGGACGAGACCCGGTCGAGGATGTGGGACCGGGACGGTGTCGAGATGGACCTCGTCACCCACGACCTGCGCAAGTTCGTACGGCTGATGCTGCGGCGCAACGGCTATGTGCTGGAGCAGTTGCTCTCGCCACTGGTCGTGCACACCGGGGAGGCGCACCGCGAGCTGGTTTCGCTCGCCCCCGGAGTCCTCACCTCCCACCACGCCCACCACTACCGGGGCTTCGCGGCGACCCAGTGGCGGCTGTTCGAGAAGACCCGTGAACTCAAGCCGCTGCTCTACACGTTCCGGGTGCTGCTCACCGGTATCCATCTGATGCGCAGCGGCGAGGTGCAGACCGATCTGCGCACGCTGGTCGCGGAGGTCGGGGAGGCTCCCGTGTATCTGCCCGACCTGATCGCGGCGAAGGCGGAGCGGGAGCACGGGGACGCGGATGTCGACCACACGCGCGTGGCCGCCGACGTGGAGCGGCTGCACGGCGTGCTGGACGTGGCGCAGGACGCCTCAGCGCTGCCGGACGCTCCGTCCGCGTACGACGCCCTGCACGCTTTCGTCGTCCGGGTCCGGCTGGAGGGTCCGGGGAGCTTCGCGGTCCGCGCGGAGGGCTGAGGCGCGGCGGGTGCGCAGGAGGAAGTCCTCGACGCGGGCGTGGTCCGGTTCGGCGGGCAGCGGGCTGTGGGCGGCCGCGTCGTCCGCGTCGGCCGCCAGCCGGGTCATCCAGGCCTCGACCTCCGGCCACGGGACCTCGCCGCGCTTCACCGAGAGCAGCGCCTCGCGCCGTAGGCCGACGTCTGTCGTCAGTGCGCCGGTGCGCAGCAGGTCACGGGAGCTCATGAGGAGGCGCAGGAGGTGCATGGCGTGCTTCCAGCGCGGGGCGCCGTGCTGCCGGACGTCGGCCTCCAGCTTCTTGCGCTGGCCCAGCGCGTAACGGGCGAACGTGTCGTGCGCGCGGCGGGAGAGGAACGCCTCGCGCAGGGCGAGCAGTTCGCGACCCGTGTCGTCGACGTACTCGACGAGAGGGGAGTGCAGGCACTCCAGGATGTTCGGGTTGGCGCGCAGCGCGAGGGTGCAGAAGCGCTCCAGTTCCCAGCTGAACTGTTCCTCGGCCGGCCCCTCGACGTGCGTCGGAGGCTTTTCGAAGCGCCAGAAGAGCGGGGTCGGCGCCAGATACACACCCCGGCGGTCCGTGTCGCTGCCGTCCGTGGCCAGCCCGAAGGCGCGCGAGCCCATCACACAGGAGTAGATCGTGTGGTCGCGCACCAGGGACACCGGGGTCTCGGAATGCATGTCCTGGAGCGTACGTGCCGGCTCACGCCAGGAAGATCGATTTTCCCTTCACCGTGATCTTCTTCGCGGGCAGGGGATGCGGGGCCGGGCCGTGGACCACCGAGGCGTCGGTGATGCGGTACTTGCTGCCGTGGCAGGGGCAGTCGATGGTGCCGTCGGCGACCTTGTTCACCGTGCAGCCCAGGTGGGTGCAGATCGCCGAGAAGGCCTTGAACTCGCCCTTCTTCGGCTGGGTGACCACGACCTTCTCTTCCTTGAAGATCTTGCCGCCGCCGACCGGGATGGCACTCTTGTCGGCGAGTTCCTTGCCGGCTGAGTGCTTGGAGGAGGCGATCGGGGAGGTGGTCGCGGTGGGGGATGCTGCTGACGAACTGTTGCTGTCGCCGTACTTGCTGCACCCCGCGAGCAGGAAGGCCGCGCCCGTTCCGAGAACCGTGCGCCGCGCCGGGGGGTTCGTCATGTCGTCACTCCGAACGTACGGAAGAACCAGAGAGCCGACGTCAGCCAGATGGCCGTGAGGACGACGAAGACGAGTCCTCCGACCAGGGGCAGCAGCCAGCCGGGCAGTCGCTCCGAGCGGAGCAAGAGCATTTTGGCACTAAATGCACCGAAGAAGAAGCAGCCCAGGAGCGAATGCCACATCACCCGCGGTTCGTACGTCTGATAGCCCAACGCGTACAGGCAGTGCACCGCGACCGGCACCGCCACCAGGAACGCGACCCGCCCCGACCAGCGGTGCAGCGTCGGCGCCCAGCTCGGCCCGGGCAGCTTCCCGTAGACCATGAACGCCGAGACCAGCTGGACCAGTGCGAAGGCGAACGCCGTCGTCGCCAGCCACGACTTCACCGCGCCCGTGCTGCTGAACCCCGCGAGGTTGAAGGCGGTCCCCGTGGGGTGGTGCGACTTGCCATAGGTGCCGAGGCCGACCGCGACCGCCGCGGCGACCAGGGCGGGGACGATATAGCGGGCCGCGCCCGGGCGGCGGTGGGCGGGCGGGGGAGAGGGGAAGCCCTGGGTGGCGGCGTTCGGATCCACGGTCATATCGGTTCCCGATCAGGAAAGGGCCAGGAAAGGGTTCACGAACGGGTCTTGGGGTGACGGGTCTTGGAGTGGCGCGTCTTGGAGTGACAGGTCTTGGAGTGACGGGTCATGGAGTGGCGGGCGAGGCGGTGAGCGTCTGTCCGTCGGCCGTCACGGTGCCGGTCTCCGGGTCGATCGTCGGCGCCGCCGCGGGCTTGCCGTCACGGTCGAGGATGCCGACCTGCTTGCCGCCGGGCAGCACGATCCAGCCGCCGTCGAGCCTGGCGCCGCGCACCGTGGCGGTCGCGCGGTAGAGCCCGGACGGCTTGACCGCCTTGTCGGCGGTGAACGCGTAGCGCTGCCCGCCGAGGTCGACGGTGCCGCGGATGCTTCTGCCGCCCTTGAGCGTGCCGTTCAGTTCGGCGCCGTGCTTGCCGGTGAGCTTCATGGTGCCGTCGTCCTTGACGTCGCCCTTCAGCCACGACTCCTTGCTACGGCCGTCGCAGAAGTACGCGATCGCCTTGCCGCCCCGCAGGGAGACGGCGACCGCCGAGGAGTTGTCGTCGGTGCGGCCCGCGTAGTCGGCGTTCGGCGGCGCGCTCTTCGAAGGGGGCGGGGGACTCGACGGCGGTGACGTACTGGTGGGCGGCGGGCTCGCCTGTGGCGTGGCGCTGGGCGAGGTCTCTTGGTACGACGAGGACGCGTTCTTCGTCCCCGTCGTCGCGTTGAGCGTCAGCATGAACACGGCGAGCAGGAGCCCCGCCAGAAGGGTGAGCAGCGGTCCTGGGCGTTTCATACGGGGCATGCGGGCCTCCCCCGAGGCGAGTCTCCTGCCATGAGAGCGGACCCGTGCCCCGGCGTCCAGAGGCGCACGGGTGTGTTCTCACTACAAGTGGCGGGATAGGGCGATTCAGGTGACATCGACGGAGACCTGGGCCGGGCGGTGACCTGCCCCCCGGTCGTACTCCCGAAAGGCACTCCCCGAAACTCACACTCGAAAGGCGTGACCATGGCGGGCAGATCTCGGCGGCCTGCTCGGCGGTCTCCTCGGCGGAGGCAGCCAGGCGGGAACCGGCGGTTCCGGCGCGGGCAATATCCTCGGCGCGCTGCTCGGCGCCCTGGGCGGTGGCGGTGGCGGTGGCCGGGCGGCCGGCGGCAATCCCCTGGGCGGCCTGCTGGACATGCTCACCAAGTCCGGCCTGATCGACCAGGCCCAGTCGTGGATCGGCACGGGGGAGAACAAACCCGTCAGCGGTGAGCAGATCGCCCGGGCCCTGCCCGGCGACACCCTCCAGGAGGTCGCCGCACAGGCCGGCGTCAGCCCTCAGGAGGCCGCGGACCAGATCGCCCAGCACCTGCCCCAGGCGGTCGACAAACTGACCCCGAGCGGAGAGCTGCCGCAGCCGGGCGCCTCCCTGGAGGACCTCATCAGGCAGCAGTCGCTCTGAGCCGCTCCGAGACGTGCTCCCTTTCGTGCGCGGCGGCCGTCTCGTCAGGCGGGCGCCGCGCACTCGCGCGTTGCGGCCTGACTACGCTGGTGTGACAAGACGAGACACGACGACATACGACGAGATACGACCAGTACGTAGCTCGGCTCAGCGAGGAGTGACACCGTGGCGGTACGAGCGGTCCGGGGCGCCGTCCAACTGGAACGGGACGAGGCCGGCCACATGGACGAGCAGGTCAGCGAGCTGCTCACCGCCGTCCTGGAGCGGAATGGTCTCACCACCGACGACCTCATCAGCATCTGGTTCACCGCGACGCCCGATCTGCACAGCGACTTCCCGGCCGCCGCCGCCCGCAAGCTCGGCATCGTCGACGTGCCGCTGATCTGCGCGCAGGAGCTGGACATCGAGGGCGCGATGCCCCGGGTCGTACGGGTCCTCGCGCACATCGAGTCAGACAAGCCCCGCGCCGACATCGCGCACGTCTACCTGGGCGCCGCGGGCGCGCTGCGCAAGGACATCGCCCAGTGAGAACCGCGCTCGTCATCGGAACCGGGCTGATCGGTACGTCGGCGGCCCTCGCGCTCTCCCAGCGGGGCGTCGTCGTCCACCTCACCGACCACGACCCGGAGCAGGCCCGTACGGCGGCCGCGCTCGGCGCCGGCACCGACGAGGCGCCCGGCGGGCCTGTGGACCTCGCGATCGTGGCGGCCCCGCCGGCGCACGTGGCGGCGACGCTCGCGGACGCCATGCGGCGTGGGGTCGCGCGCGGCTACCTCGACGTGGCGAGCGTCAAGGGCGGACCGCGCCGCGAGCTGGAGGCGCTCGGCCTCGACCTCTCCGCGTACATCGGTTCGCACCCCATGTCGGGCCGTGAGAAGTCGGGCCCGCTGGCCGCGACGGGCGACCTCTTCGAAGGCCGCCCCTGGGTTCTCACCCCCACGCGGGACACGGACACCGAGGTCCTGAACCTCGCCCTCGAGCTGGTGTCGCACTGCCGTGCCGTCCCGGTCGTCATGGACGCCGACGCCCACGACCGCGCGGTCGCGCTCGTCTCCCACATGCCGCACCTGGTGTCCAGCATGGTCGCCGCGCGCCTGGAGAACGCGGAGGAGGCGGCGGTACGGCTGTGCGGGCAGGGCATCCGTGACGTGACCCGGATCGCGGCCTCCGACCCCCGGATGTGGATCGACATCCTCTCCGCGAATCCGGGCCCGGTCGCCGACCTCCTCGCGGACGTCTCCGCCGACCTCGACGAGACAGTCCAGGCCCTGCGCGCCCTCCAGTCCTCCGACGACGCCAAGCGGCGCGAGGGCGTGAGCGGCATCGAGGACGTGCTGCGCCGCGGCAACGCGGGCCAGGTCCGCGTCCCCGGCAAGCACGGCGCCGCGCCGCTGACGTACGAGACGGTGGCCGTCCTCATCGACGACCAGCCCGGCCAGCTGGCCCGCATCTTCGCCGACGCGGGGGCCGCCGGAGTCAACATCGAGGATGTACGCATCGAGCACGCGACCGGACAGCAGGCCGGCCTCGTCCAGCTGATGGTGGAGCCGAAGGCGGCACCGGTACTGAGCACGGCACTACGGGAACGGGGATGGGCGCTGCGGCAGTAGGGCCGTCGTCCGGCCCCGCTGGCGACAGCAGGGCCGGTGTCCGGAGTGGGTGGCCTGTGTGGTGGGCCATGGTGCGGCGGGTGATCGGCCCCGGGAAGGGCCAGTAATGCGGGGTCCGGGAAGCCAGTAACCTTGTGCGGGGCGCGATCGTGCCCCGCACAGACCTCCACCCCGCACCAGGAAGGTGTTCCCACCGTGGAAAACGGCGCCGCCCGGCCCGCCCAGGCAGTGATTGTCGCCATCGACGGCCCCTCCGGCACGGGCAAGTCGAGCACCTCCAAGGCCGTGGCCGCGCAGCTGGGCCTCAGCTACCTGGACACGGGCGCGCAGTACCGGGCGATCACCTGGTGGATGGTGACCAACGGCATCGACATCACGGACCCGACCGCGATCGCCGCCGTGACCGGAAAGCCGGAGATCATCTCCGGGACCGACCCGTCCGCGCCGGCCATCACGGTCGACGGGACCGACGTCGCGGGCCCGATCCGCACCCAGGAGGTCACCTCCAAGGTCAGCGCGGTCAGCGCGGTGCCCGAGGTGCGCGCCCGGATCACCGAGCTGCAGCGTTCGATCGCGGCCGCCGCCGAGCTGGGCATAGTCGTCGAGGGACGCGACATCGGCACCACCGTGCTGCCGGACGCCGATCTGAAGATCTTCCTCACCGCCTCCCCGGAGGCGCGTGCCTCCCGCCGCAGCGGTGAGCTGAAGGGCGCGGACGTCAACAGCACCCGCGAGGCCCTGCTCAAGCGGGACGCCGCCGACTCCAGCCGTAAGACCTCCCCCCTCGCCAAGGCGGACGACGCGGTCGAGGTGGACACCTCCGACCTCACGCTCCAGCAGGTCATCGAGTGCGTCGTCACCCTCGTCGAGGAGAAGCGGGCCGCCAAGTGACCGCAACCTCCGAGAGAGGCGCCGAGGTAGGGCGCCGTATCGGCGTCGGCCTGATGTACGGGCTGTGGAAGCCGCGCGTGCTCGGCGCCTGGAAGGTCCCCGCGACCGGCCCGGCGATCCTGGCCGTGAACCACTCGCACAACATCGACGGCCCGATGGTCATGGGCGTGGCGCCCCGCCCCACCCACTTCCTGATCAAGAAGGAAGCGTTCATCGGCCCGCTCGACCCCTTCCTGCTCGCCATCGGCCAGCTGAAGGTGGACCGTGAGACCACCGACCGCACCGCCATCACCGACGCCCTCGGAGTTCTGTCGTCCGGTGGCGTGCTCGGGATCTTCCCGGAGGGCACCCGCGGCGACGGCGACTTCGCCTCGCTGCGTGCCGGACTCGCGTACTTCGCGGTGCGCTCCGGCGCGCCGATCGTCCCGGTGGCGGTCCTGGGAAGTTCCGAGAAGAG
Source organism: Streptomyces sp. NPDC007095 (assembly GCF_040634475.1). Taxonomy (NCBI): domain Bacteria; kingdom Bacillati; phylum Actinomycetota; class Actinomycetes; order Kitasatosporales; family Streptomycetaceae; genus Streptomyces; species Streptomyces sp. NPDC007095. The sequence goes on along the minus strand of NZ_JBEYFS010000167.1, from coordinate 5,168 downwards.
CAGCCGGTTGACAAAGGCGCTGCCCCCGCTCCGCAGCCGGGTCGACGTCGTCTTCGGAGACCCCTTCGAGGCGGGCGACGGCAGCGGACGGCGTACCCGCAAGGCGCTGGACGAGGCGACCGCCCGCATTCAGAAGCAGCTGAGCGCCCACCTGGACCACGCCAGGCGTCTGACCGGACGCCCGGAAAACGCCGGGCGCCCCACCGGGCACTAGGCGACACTTGAGTAGTGGATCACCCGATATGCGGGCGGTCCACCGATCACCACGATGAACGACGAGGTACGGACTTCATGAACGACCACATCCAGCCCGACGGCTCGGCCGGCCCGGCCGAGCACGAGCACGGGGCGCTTGGCGATGCCGAGTACGCGGAGTTCATGGAGCTCGCCGCGGAAGAGGGCTTCGACATCGAGGACGTCGAGGGCGCGATCGAGGAGGCGGGCCACGGTCCGCTGCCCGTTCTCGCCGTCGTCGGCCGGCCCAATGTCGGCAAGTCGACCCTGGTGAACCGGATCATCGGCCGCCGTGAGGCGGTCGTCGAGGACAAGCCCGGCGTCACCCGCGACCGCGTCACCTACGAGGCCGAGTGGGCGGGCCGCCGCTTCAAGCTCGTCGACACCGGCGGCTGGGAGCAGGACGTCCTCGGCATCGACGCGTCCGTGGCCGCGCAGGCCGAGTACGCGATCGAGGCGGCCGACGCGGTCGTCTTCGTCGTCGACGCCAAGGTCGGCGCGACCGACACCGACGAGGCGGTCGTCCGTCTGCTGCGCAAGGCCGGCAAGCCCGTCGTGCTGTGCGCCAACAAGGTCGACGGCCCGAGCGGCGAGGCCGACGCCTCGTACCTCTGGTCCCTCGGTCTCGGCGAGCCGCACCCCGTCTCCGCGCTGCACGGCCGTGGCACCGGCGACATGCTGGACGCCGTCCTCGAGGCCCTGCCCGAGGCCCCGGCGCAGACCTTCGGCGCCGCGGTGGGCGGCCCCCGCCGCATCGCCCTCATCGGCCGCCCGAACGTCGGCAAGTCCTCGCTCCTGAACAAGGTGGCCAACGAGGACCGCGTGGTCGTCAACGAGATCGCGGGCACCACCCGTGACCCGGTCGACGAGCTGATCGAACTCGGCGGGGTCACCTGGAAGTTCGTCGACACGGCGGGCATCCGCAAGCGCGTCCACCTTCAGCAGGGCGCGGACTACTACGCCTCGCTGCGCACGGCCGCCGCCGTCGAGAAGGCCGAGGTCGCGGTCATCCTGATCGACGCGTCCGAGACCATCTCCGTACAGGACCAGCGCATCGTGACGATGGCCGTCGAGGCGGGCCGCGCGATCGTCCTCGCCTTCAACAAGTGGGACACCCTCGACGAGGAGCGCCGCTACTACCTGGAGCGGGAGATCGAGACCGAGCTCCTCCAGGTGGCGTGGGCGCCCCGGGTGAACGTCTCGGCGCGCACCGGACGGCACATGGAGAAGCTCGTCCCCGCGATCGAGGCGGCCCTGGACGGCTGGGAGACCCGTGTCCCGACCGGCCGTCTGAACGCCTTCCTCGGCGAGCTCGTCGCCGCCCACCCGCACCCGGTCCGCGGCGGCAAGCAGCCCCGCATCCTCTTCGGAACGCAGGCCGGCACCAAGCCCCCGCGGTTCGTGCTCTTCGCCTCCGGCTTCATCGAGCACGGCTACCGGCGCTTCATCGAGCGCCGACTGCGCGAGGAGTTCGGCTTCGAGGGGACGCCGATCCACATCTCCGTACGGGTGCGTGAGAAGCGCGGCACCAAGAAGAAGTGACGTAGCGACAGGTGAGGGGCGGCTCCCGTGGGAGCCGCCCCTCACCTGTTCAACCGTTTCTGTTCACAGCCCCCTGCGGGGCGCGGGCGGCAGCGCGGCCGGGATGTGGTGCAGTCCCGTACCGTCCTGGCGCGCCACCGGCTGCCAGACGCCGGTCGTCGACGTGCCCTGACCTTGCTGGGAGCCGCCGTTGCGCGCGGAGTACGCCCCCGCGCTGTAGGAGCTGTACGACGAGGGGTACGAGGATCCGCCGTACGCGCTGGAACCCTGTGTCAGGATCCCGAAGGCCGTGAAGCCGAGCTGGTCCTCGCCGTGGCGGTCGCCGGGCAGGGCCTTGAACGATCTGACCCACTCGGCGTAGAGCGCGTCATAGATCGGCGTGGCCGATGGGGCGCGCGGAGGATCCTGAGCCGATCGCGCGGCCGGGATCTGCTGGAAGGGCTGGCGGCGGGGGGCGTCGTAGGTGTGCACGTATGTGCCAACGACCCCACAGCCCAACAGATGCGGTCACACCTTTGCTTCAGCCCGCCCGTCAGGGGCGCAAGCCCTTTGGAGGCGCGGGGAACTGCGCGCTCAGCCACGACGGACCCGCGGCCGAAGAACGCACCTGTCGCGCCCCGACAAGGGGCGCGGGGAACTGCGCGACCAGCCACGACGGACCCGCACAAGGCGACGCACCGCAGCTCCCCGGCTCAACCCGGTGGAACGCTCACGTTCCGGCGAGCGGCATCGCGGCAGCCACCAACTTCCCGTTCGCCGCCGCCTTGTCCAGCGCGTCCCGCAGCAGATCCTCCCGCGGCTGCCGTCCGATCGACCCGACCGGCGCCGCGAACAGCAGCACCTGCTGGTGCTTGTTGGCGGCGGCCCGCCAGCTCTCGGCGACCTGGAGTGCCTGGTGCGCCTGCCACCAGGCGACGGGCGACCCGCCCCCGGTGCCCGGCTGGAGCACGGCGTGCAGCTGCCCCACGGCGAGCAGCACGGACCACCCGTGCAGCACCGGCGGCACCGAGCTCAGCTCGGTCACCGGCATGAACCCCTGTTCGATGAGGAGCGGCAGGAAGTCGTCACCGATGTCCGTCGAGCCGGGCCGCACGATGGGTCCCGTCGGCTCGACGACGAGCGCGGGGTGCAACTCGCCGCTGATCAGGATGAGTCCGCTGGTCACGCCGAGCACGGCCTGCTCGGGCGCGGCCTGCTCGGGCACGCCGTCGGGGTTGATCGAGCGGACGGCGCCCTGGAGTTGCTCCTCGGTGACCTGGACGACCTGTGAGGGCAGACAGGTGGCGTGGGCGAAGGCGAGCACGGCGGTCTCGTCGCCGATGAACAGGACGGTGCTGGTGCGCTCCTGTTCCGAGTCGCCCGGGGTGCGGCAGGACGTGCAGTCGTAACTGCCCGGGGCGTTCTCTCCGGCGAGCAGCCGGTCGGCTTCTTCGTCGCCGATCTCGGCGCGTACGTCGTCGCTGACGTCGAGCATGCGCGGCACGGGTGGCTCCTCGGGATGCGGTACGTGGTGATGCCGGGTGGCTCCCGGCCCATGAATCCGGGGGTCCCGGCTCATGAAGATGACAACGGGCGATCTGTGGCCGGAGTCACGCCCGGGAGCGAACGGAATCGAACCATCCGACGCGCAGGGTGATCCCTTGTGCGGAATCTGTTACTCCGAGCCAACTTCGTGTGCGTTCAAGGAAGTTGGTTCCGTGAAGTGGGTCACAGGTCACTTGAGCGGCTGGTCGACAAATCCTGAAATCAGCCTATGAAGTGGGTGGCTGAAAATCGCCGATACCCGCGGTAACTGTGAACTGGCCTCGAATGACACCGAGTTGGTTGATATCGGGGCGACCACCTCCATAGATTTCTCGGCCGTGTGCACAGAGCACCGCTCGGGTACGTCCGCCGGCCGAACCGTACGACTGGTTCGCAGCACCACCTCCGGCGGACGGGGCGGAGCACGACGACCGCGTCCTACGCGCAGGAAGTCGCGCCCCGCCTTGGGGGATCCCGGGTGTTTCGAGAGGGAACTACATGTCCGCATGTGCCGATAACACTCGTAAGGTTCGTACGACGCGTACGACGGCGGTCCTCGCCGGGGCGGCTCTGCTCGCCCCGCTCGGACTGCTCGCCGCGACCGGCAACGCCGCCGCGGCCGACAGCGGAGTGTGGGACCGCATCGCCAAGTGCGAGAGCGGCGGAAACTGGCACATCAACACCGGCAACGGCTACTACGGAGGACTGCAGTTCTCCGCCGGCACCTGGCGGGCGTACGGCGGTTCGGCCTATGCGTCGACCGCCGACAAGGCCTCCAAGGCCGCCCAGATAGCCGTCGCCACCAAGGTCCAGAACGCACAGGGATGGGGCGCCTGGCCCACCTGTTCGGCGCGGGCCGGAGCGTACGGCAACGCACCCGCGTCCTCGGGCGCCGCGTCGTCCGGAGGGTCGGCCACCACGAAGTCGGCACCCGAGGCTGCACCCAGGTCGACGTCGAAGTCGGCCGCCAAGTCGGCTCCCGCCAAGTCGACGACCAAGTCGGCCCCCGCACAGGCGTCCGAGGCCCCGGCGCGCGCATCCGGCCACACGAACCGCGCGGCGTCCCGCGGCGACTACACCGTCCGCGGCGGCGACACCCTGAGCGGCATCGCGGAGCGGCACGGAACGACCTGGCGGAAGATCTACGCCGCCAACCGGGCGGTCATCGGCGGTGACCCCGACCTGATCATGCCCGGCCAGCGGCTCGACCTCTGAGCCCCGGCTCCACTCCGCCGCCCCATCCCGGTCCTCCGACCGGGTGGGGCCCCGGGCGCGGCGGGGCGGACGCGCCCGGTGTGCTGTTTAACGTGACCCGATGCACCTCGAGCCGACGTCATCGCCCCTGTCGAACAAGCGCATGCGGTACGTGGCCGCGACCGTCGTCGCCGCCACCCTGGCCGTCCTCGTTCCCGCGAGGGCGGCCGTCGCGTCCCCGCCCCCGTTGTCCCCGTTGTCCGGCCGGCCGGCGGGGCGGGTGTCGTACAACTGTGCTCGGGACCACTGGCCCTGGGGCTGCCTGGCCAAGTGCGAGAGCGGCGGGCGCTGGCACGCGAACACCGGAAACCACCACTACGGAGGACTGCAGTTCAGGCAGGCCACCTGGGTGGCGTTCGGCGGTCTGGCGTACGCCCCGCGTGCGGACCTGGCCCGGCGGAAGGAGCAGATCAAGGTCGCCAAGCGGGTGGTGCACGTCCAGGGGTGGGGCGCCTGGCCCGTTTGTGCCAAGAGGTACAAACTCCGGAACCACACTCGTGTGATGAACCCCGGTCGGACGTTCTAGGTCCTGTCGTCAAATTCCCGTCGTCCGCCCGGAGGGCGGGCCCTGCGGCGTCAGGTGCGTGCTCTCGGCGTGCCGGGCACAGGCCCTC